>JASHXX010000459.1 GCA_030043335.1 Xanthobacteraceae bacterium | reverse complement strand
GCGCGTATAGACGCCGAGCATCACCGCAGGCAGCGTCTGGATGATCCAGATGCCGCCCAACAGCTGCAGCTGGATTGCATATTGCGTCGGCGCGAACACGATGAAAGCGAGCGCGCCGAACTTGACTATCAGCGACACCCATTTCGCCATCTGCGCTTCCTGTTTGTCGGTCGGATTGCGGTTGACGAACTCGCGATGGATGTTGCGGGTGTAGAGATTGGCGGCGGCGATCGACATGATTGCCGCCGGGACCAGCGCGCCGATGCCGATGGCTGCGAAAGCGATGCCGACGAACCATGCGGGGAAGCTGTGGAGAAACAGCGCCGGTACCGCGAAGCTGTTGCCGAATTGCTTGAAGCCCTGCGCGTATTCCGGAAGGGCGCCGACGCCTGCGGCAATGGCGAAGAAGCCCATCAGCGCCAACAGGCCGAGCATCAGCGAATAACCCGGCAGCAGCGCCGCATTGCGGCGGATGGCGTGGCCGCTGTTCGCGCTCAGGATGCCGGTGATGCAGTGCGGATAGAGAAATAGCGCCAGCGCCGAGCCCAGCGCCAGCGTCGCGTAGGACCCATAAGCGCCGGTGGTGTTGGCGCCGGGAATCGCCAGCAGCAGCTTTTGCGCCGGCACGGCGGCGAAAATCTTGCCAAATCCGCCCAACTGGATCGGCACGACGACGACGGCGACAATGGCGGTGACATAGATCAGCAGATCCTTGACGATGGCGATCGAGGCCGGCGCGCGCAGACCGCTCGAATAGGTGAAGGCAGCGAGAATGACGAAGGCGATAATCAGCGGCAGATCGCCGGCGTAGCCGGTGCTAGTGACGCCAAGCCCGCCGATGACAACCTGGAGACCCACGAGCTGCAGCGCGATGTAGGGCAGCGTAGCGACGATGCCGGTGACCGCTACCGCCAGCGCCAGCCAACGGTTGCCGAAGCGCCCGCGGACGAAATCGGCCGCGGTGATGTAGTGGTGCTTGTGACAGACATTCCACAATCGCGGAAAGGCGAGGAACAGCAGCGGATAGATCATGACCGTGTACGGCACGGCAAAGAAGGCCACCGCACCGGCGCCGTAGGCCAGCGCGGGGACGGCGATGAAGGTATAGGCGGTGTAGACGTCGCCGCCGACCAGGAACCAGGTGATGATGGTGCCGAAGCGCCGGCCGCCGAGCCCCCATTCGTACAGCAAGTCGAGGTCGCCCTTGCGCCAGCGCGCAGCGGCAAAGCCGAGCCAGGTGATGAACGCGAACAGCAGCACGAAGATGATGAGCGCAGTCCAGTTCACGTCCTGCACGGCATTGCTCCCGCGGTTTCTGGTTGCTGATCGACGCCCTGCCGTCCGGCCTTGGCGTTAGGCGTCGGTCGCGAAATACACGATCGCCGTGAGCACCGCGCCGATGATTACCCAAAGGAGCTGGTACCAGTAGAAGAACGGCAGACCGATCCACGACGGATCAACCCGGTTGTAGAACGGCGGCCAGAGGACCGCGACGAATTGGATGAGGAAGAGGAGGTACCACCAGCTCCATCCGCGGCGCCGTTCGCTGCCCTGATCCATGTCCCCTCCCGTGGGAGCTTGCCGGTTTGTCGCCAAAAATAGCCCGCGCCCCGCTGCTAATCAAAGCGAAAGACGGCTGCCTGCCGCACCTCGACGATGGGTCGAGGGCGCCAATGCGGGATTGTCGGCTTGGCTCAGTTTGGAGCGGGCGATGGAATCGAACCCACGACATACAGCTTGGGAAGCTAAACTGTTGTCAAGCAAATCAACGGGCTAGCTGCAAAACTGCCCCTATTGCGCACAAACTAGATCAAGGGGTTGCCGGCACTTTGCAAAACAGCGCCGGAGAAAACGCCCGACTTTCCCGCGCGGTCACGCCTCTTAGAGGCGGCAGTTGGCGCGAGGTTGTCAGATGACAGCCCAGTTTCCACCCCCAGAAATCGGACGCGAGTTAGTCGTCGAACGCGCCTCGAGCATTTCCGTAAAACCGGTCGAATGGCTATGGCCGGGGCGCGTCGCGGTTGGCAAGCTCACGCTCGTCGCAGGTGAGGCGGGTTTGGGAAAGTCGCAGATCGCGCTCGCGATGGCGGCCGCCGTAAGCACGGGCGGCCGATGGCCTTGCGACGAGGGATGTGCGCCGCTTGGTAACGTGATCATTCTCAGCACCGAGGATGGTGCGGCTGACACCGTGGTGCCCAGATTGATGGCGGCCGGCGCTAATCTTGAGCGCGTGCACCTCGTGCGCGCCGTCCTCGCCGACGATGGCGGGGAACGCCTCGCGTTTAACTGCAATTCGACCTTGGCCTGCTCGAAGAGGAGATCGCGGAGTTTGGCGACGTCCCGATGGTCATTATCGACCCGATCAGTTCATACCTCGGACCTAAGGTTGACTCCCACGTAAACGCTGCGGTCCGTGGTGTGCTCGAACCTATTGGCGAGATGGCGGACCGCCTTCGGGTGGCGATTGTAGCAATCACCCATCCGCCAAAGGGGGTCGGCACAACCGCGATCAATCGGTTTATCGGCAGCGTCGCATTTGTGGCGGCAGCGCGTGCCGCGTTCATGGTGACGCGTGATGCGGACGATGACACGCGGCGGCTGTTCCTGCCGGTCAAGAACAATCTTGCACCCCTCGGCAAGGGCCTCGCCTTTCGGCTCGAGCAGCACCTCGTGGGCGACGCGGGCCGAGGTGTCGTTGCCTCCGCGGTCGCTTGGCACCACAGCCCCGTCGAGACGACCGCGGATCAAGCGTTGCAGGCGGCCGACCAGTGGGCAGGCAGCAAGGAAAAGCGCCCCCGAGACGAAGGGGCGGAGTTCTTGCAAGACCTGCTGGCCCCACTGGCCCAGTGCTGGTGACCCAGATCAAAGAAGAAGTCGCCGCCGCCGGGTTTTCCTGGCCGACTATCCGGCGTGCTCAGAAGGTACTTGGCATCAAACCGATCATACTAGGCATGAAGGGTGGGTGGACGTGGCAACTGCCGTCGAAGGCGCTCAATTCCATCGAAGATGCCCACCTCTCAAATGTGAGCACCTTCGAGGAAAGTGAGCATCTTCGGGCACAGCCTAATGGAAACTCGCGGCCGCACGACGATGATCTCGACATTCCCGGCCTTCTAGATCGCCGAAATTGGAATGCGTGACGCATGGAGATCGCATCGGATTAGGCCTGGGCGCCCTGACGCTCGGCCAACATGAAACGCGCCCGAGCTGCTCGAATTTCAGTCAAACCGGCCAGAACTCGCAACAGAAGATCACGGAGGCAATTATGGCAAGCGATGAAACCGATAAAGAGAAAATGAAAAACCAGTCACCAACGGAAGAGCGTCATGTCACGATTAGGCAAGACCTTTGGCTCGCGCTGTTGCGTTGGTCCCGCAACTGCCTCGGTTCACGGGCAAGGTTTGGGAGCCAGCCTGCGGCAGCGGCAAAATGGTCGCGGCTTTACGCCAAGCTGGTTTCGACGTGGTCGGCACCGACATCGCGGAAGGCGTGGACTTCCTGCATCAAGCATCACCGGCGGATATCGGCGCAATCATCACCAATCCGCCTTATGTTCTGGCGCGGGAGTTCATCGAGCGCGCCTTGGCCGTTGAGGGCAATCGCATCGTTGCGATGCTACTGCGCACTGACTACGACCACGCGGCTAGTCGGGCGCACCTATTCGCCGAATGCCCGGTGTTCGCCAAGAAAGTCGTGTTGACCAAACGCATCCGCTGGTTTGAGGATTTCGAGGGATCGCCATCGTTCAATCACTGCTGGATGATCTGGGATCGGCAGCACCGAGGGCCGCCAACGTTGGCTTATGCTAAGGGGATCGCGCTCTCCGAGTATGCCCCACTGTCGAGGCAACCCCGGCGGTGCGTGCAAGCTACTCCGAAAAGCGCTCGTCTGGATCGCTAGAAATGGCACGCGGGCGCAAAACTGGTGGACGACAAAAGGGCAGCCGCAACCGCGCCGCGGCGGAGGCTCGAGCTGCGGCCGAAGCGACAGGTATCTTGCCGCTCGACTACATGCTGTCGGTGATGCGCGACCCTGCAGCCGACAATAAGCGACGCGACGCAATGGCTACAGCAGCTGCGCCATATCTGCATTCCAAATTAAATGCCGTCGATGCGCCGGCCGACATCGAAGAGAAGCCGAAGGTCAGTGTCGCGATTTCCTTCGTGGACCCGCCTGCCTCGGCCGACGACGATTAGGAAAGGAAGGCCTGATCCCACGGCGGGGCTCGGCGATCAGAACGGGTTCCAGGTCGGGCGTGCCGTGAATTTGAGATAGCCGACATTAGCCCCGAGCCGCAGTCCCACGCCGGAACGGATCGGCACGACGACCATATCGTTGTCGCCCGCCGTGAGCGCCGTCATGCCGAAGCCGCCGATGAGATAAGCGGAGCCCGCGACCCCGCCGAACCGGTCGAAAATCGCTTCCGTCCGCGGCAGCTTGTACACCAGCATCATGGTGCGCGCGCCGTCGCCTCCGGCGTCAAAGCCCAGCGTTGGGCCTTGCCAGTATACTCGTAGATCGCCGGCATTCTTGGTGTAGAGCGTGCCGTCGCCATAACGCAGGCCACCGATGAAGGCGCCGCTGGCTTCTTCGCCCAAAATGTAACCGTTCGGCTCTCCCCATCGGCTGCTCGCTTTCTCGACGATTGAAGCAAGACCCTTCGAGACACTGCCAAAGAACTGATAACCGGCATCGATAATCTCGCTCGACGAGAAATGGTTTGCCGGCACTGGCTGCGGTTCCGCCGGAGCGGGTTGCTGCGCAGCGGCGGGTGCCGCTGCGAAGGCGACCAACATGGCTGCCACTGCAAACCGCAAAGCACAAACCCTATCCAAGCAAGCCGGGCCTTGCCCTTGTGTGGTGGCTCGTCGCCTAGGCTGGCCAACGGCCCACGCATACATCACCGAAATCGAGCTAACGAAGCGTTGCCAAATAGCGGCGGAGCGTTGGCATTAGTCGGGTTATTCCGCGATCGATAGGGCCGGCTTCTTCCAAGCGCGGCCGACGGCTATGGCCGTGCGCGGCTCAATCGGCGGGGCGCCTTTCAAAAAACCGCTAATCGCTGCGCGTTAGTAGTATGATCTAGCTTCGCAGACTGAGCCTCGCTGGCAGCCAAATGTCCCTAGCCAACAATGCGCATGGGCGCGTCATGGACCTCGGGACGCTTCATTCAGGCGACGCTCGCCTCCATCAGCCTGTAGAGGCCAACCGGGGTCGATAGCGGCGGCACCCAGGCAAGGCTCATCAACGCCGAGGGATCGGCGACCAGCGATCCGGACAGCCGCTCATACATTTCTGTTCGGCCGGCGCCACGAAGAAGGAGTTCGAGGAGCGGGGACGGTAGCGGAAAAACGTTCGGCTTGCGCCCAAGCCCAGCGCGCATGCCCTCTATCATTTCCCCGACGGTCAGCGCTTGCGGATCGGCGGCAATGAAAACTCGCTTTAGTGTTCCCGGCGCAGCCAACACGGCCTCGATTGCCGCTAATAAATTTTCCACCGCGAGAAGCGAGCGGCGCCCGCGGAGGTTCCCGAATGGCAGCGGGAGGGGCGAGCGGGCGACGCGCATCAGTTTCGCCATATTGCCCTTGACGCCGTGCCCGTAGACCAACGGTAATCGCAACGAAATCCAATCGATGTCGAGTTCCGCTAGGCCACGCTCCGCCGCGAGCTTGGACTTTCCGTAGGCATCGGTCGGCTTTGGTTCCAGCGCTTCGGTTAGAACCATGTCCACCGCCGGCCCGCACTGCGCGCGGATCGACGACAGGAACACAAAGCGCTTAGCGCCGGCGCGTCGCGCGGCGCGGGCGAGGCTGATCGTTGCCTCTGTGTTGAGTAGCCGATAGTCGTCCTCCGGAACGCCGGACATTGCGTGCGCGATCCCGGCCGAGTGGATTACTGCATCCACGCCCTCTAGTGCCGCTGACATGTTTTGCGGCCGAGCAAGATCGCCGATCACCGCGCTCGCCACCGGCATCGGAACTGATGATGGCCGGCGCAGCAGCACCCGCACACGATAGCCGCGTTTCGGCAATTCCCGCAGCAGGTGTTGTCCGATGAACCCGGTGGCGCCAGTGAGCGCGAGCAGCATGCACAGACTTCTTTCTTTTCCGCAGGTCGCAAACGCTAGCGCACATCGGCGGCTAACATCGCTGCGAGCCCGTCCCGACCACATTCGGGGGCGCTCCCGGCAGCCCCACTCACCAAGGTCGAGATGACGATGCGCTTCTCTGGCTTACCAACGCCGCGGAAATGGCAATTTTAGAAATGTGTTTGCGAAGCGTCGAGTGTAAACCCTTCGGTGATGAACCGGAAAATTTTGGTGCCTCCGGTCGAATTGAGTTTGCGCTTCCTCTTTTACACTGCTGGAAGTCGAAGTGACTGCTTCGCTGGTCATTGTTCCCCCGGAAACTAGCGCCGACTGATCATTGACGCTAGGAGCGCCGCCTGGAGGTGGCTGCGAGTGCGAGATCGTCGAAGCTACGTCCTGGC
>JASHXX010000458.1 GCA_030043335.1 Xanthobacteraceae bacterium | reverse complement strand
TTAAACCCAGCGCGGTTGATCATGTCCTTGCGGCGATCGAAAACGCGCACAAAGCCATCGGCATCCATCGACCCGATGTCGCCGGAACGCCAGAAGCCTTCTACGAATTCGGTCTTATTGGCGTCAGGAAGTCCCCAATAACCGGGGACGACCATCGGACCGCTAATCCATAGCTCGCCGGCTTCGCCCGGAAAAACCTCGTTGCCGACTTCGTCCACGATCTTCACATCGCCGCACGGCACAACCTGGCCCACGCTGTCCATGTGCTCGCGCCAGCAGGCACGCGGCATGATCGTAGTGGGTGACGTCGTTTCAGTCGCGCCGTATGCGTTCAGAAGCTGCAGATGCGGAATCTTTTCAGCCAGCATCTCGATCGTCGACACAGGCATTGGCGCACCGCCGAAGCAACCGATCCTCCAAGATGATAGATCGTGCCGCCCAAGGTTTGGACTCATGACCCAAAGGGTATAAATCGCCGGTACTAAAATTGAAAAGGTAACACGCTCGCGACTGACGAGCTCGAGAAAGGGCTCGGTCTTATAGTCTTGACGCATCAAGACAACGCAGCCACCGACAATCATCGTAGAGATGCTGACGGCGACTAGACCAGTGACGTGCGAAAGAGGGACTGCGACGAGACCACGGTCCTCCTCCATCAATCCCAGGCAGCGGGCGAAAGTCAGGGCGGAGTGGATGATGCCGAGATGCGTCAGCAATGCACCCTTCGGCCTGCCGGTTGTTCCGGAAGTGTAGAGAATAACTGCTGTGTCCTCCTCTGAGACGCTGAGTACGTCGTGTGACCGCGGCGACGTAGAGGTGAGGTCTGAGAAGGGGCGTGCACTTGGGACCTTCCCATTCACGGCGAACAGGCGTGTCGTGACCTTAGTGGCTTCCACTCGTGGTAAGGCCTCGGCCAGCGATGCATCGAAGATGAGCGCGCTCGCGCCGCAGTCGTTGAGCAGGAACTCAAGCTCCGCCCGACGCTGCCGCGTGCCGACCGGAACCACGACTGCGCCGATGCGAAAGCAGGCAAAAGCGCAGGCCAAGAACTCCCAGCCATTACCGAGAAAGAGAGCCACGCGATCGCCTAGGGCGACGCCTTCCGCCGCAAGCCCCGCCGCGATCGCCGCCGCGATGTGGTCGAGCTCCGCGTACGTGAAGTGGCGGTCTTCAGCGATCGCGGGACGTTCGGGAAAGCGCCGCGCAAGATCCGAAAACATTGCCGCCAATGTCGTCGGGCGTTCGGAAAAACAACGCATTTCGCGTCCGCCGAAATGCCGTTCGACTTGAAGCGGTCCTCCCAGCCAGTCGGTCGCCCAATATCGATCCTGAACCCTGGTCAATGCTCCGCTCAATTGCCAAGAGCGTCTAAAATCGCCATCCCGCCGACGAGAATATCCTGACTTATTGCCTGACGCGCCTTCTCCGGCGCGCGCTCGCGAAGACTTTCAATGACCAGGATATGGCCGTGCTTGCGGCCTCTGAACGGCCGCGATCGGCCCTGATAGATATAAGCGAGAACCGGACCAAACTGCACCCAAAGATTTTCGACGATACGGAACAGAACTGGAGACTGCGCCAAACGACAGAGCGTAAAATGAAAGCTCTCGTTGGCTACGAGCGCCGTCGTAAAATCTCCGTCATGTTCCGCTTGCAGATAGCGCTCGTGAATGACCGCGAGCTCGTCGATCTCGGTATTAGTCGCCAGGCGCGCGGCGCGCGCGGCACCTTCGCCTTCGGTAAGGACTCGAAGGTCCCGGATTTCAATGCAACGATCGCGGTCAAGCGTGGGCACCATGACGGTGCCGCGTTCGTCCATGACCAACCCATGTTCGGAGACAAGCCGCAGCAGCGACTCTCTGACCGGCGTCACGCTGATACCGAGATCGCTTGCCACCTCGCGGGCAATAAGCATCCGACCTGGCTTGAGGCGGCTGCGCATCAATGAATCGCGAATGACAAGGTAGGCCTGCTGGCTGAGGCTTTCCTTGCTGATCGGGCCTCCAAAGCGGCCGATTCGACCGTCATCCGTTTCCAACACCGGGTTCGGATTTGGCATTGCCACCTCGTCTGGATTCTTATAACATATAAACTATAAAAAACAACCGGCTCTTCTGGCTGGTAGCCCCGATTGTCGTGCCGAACCGGGTTTTTTGGCCTGCCGACGCAATCATGCGGGGCAAGGCAGGTGAGGAGGGTCATGACGGCGGTTGAGCGTGGCGTCTCGGTCCGAAACTGGGGGCAATACCGGCCCGATCAGGCAACCATCGTGGTCGGTGTGACGCTGGTGCTATTCGTGATCCTCAGCATCGGCCAACCAGGTTTCTTCTCGCTGGGCAACTTCTTCACACTGGTGCGGGGGATTTCCATCCTCGGGATCATGGCGCTAGGCATGGCCGTCGTCGTCATCGGGCGCGGCATCGACCTTTCGCAGATCGCCACGCTTGCTGTTTCGGCTGCAATCGCGGTGACGTTAATCAACGCCGGGTTGCCGACGCCCGTGGCGCTTGGACTGGGTTTGCTCCTGGCCGTCGCAATCGGTGTCGCCAACGGCTTTCTCATCTCCGTGATCGAGATACCGCCACTCTTCACCACGCTCGCTTCCGGTCTTTTCATTCTCGGGGTAACACGCGCGCTGGTCGTTCCTCACTATCAAGTCTTCCTCGCAAGCGGTCACGCCATTTTCTTGCGGTTCGGCGGCAGCATCGCCGGTGGAGTGCCGGTGCCGACGCTTGTATTCATCGCGTGCGCGGTGCTTCTGCACTTGTTTCTCTCGCGCACAACTCTCGGACGTTTCATCTATGCACACGGCGATAATGCCTTGGCGGCGCGCCTCTCCGGGATGGCGACCCGCCCGCTCACAATGCTCGAATACGGACTGTGCTCGGCGATCGGCTACGTCGGGGGAGTCATGATGGTGGCGTCGACCTCGCTGATGCACCTGCAGATTGCCGAATCGACGGTCATCTTCGACGTCATCCTCGTGGTCGTTCTTGGCGGCGTCAGCTTAGTGGGCGGACGGGGCAACGTGTTCAGCGTCGTCGCGGGGACTCTTCTGATCGGCATGCTGCTAAATGCAATGACCATCATGAATCTCGACATTCAGACGCAGGACATGATCAAGGGAGCGGTCCTGCTGATCGCCATTTCGCTCGATAGCTACGTGCATCCGCGCGATGAAGAAACCGCCAAGCAAGGGGATTGATCACGCTCGCAAGCGGCGCCTCGACATCCGATGCGCCAAAAACTGTCCGTGCCAAAGGGAGGAATCAGTGCTTTCCAGGAAGAGCTATCTTAATGTGCTCCGTGCGGGACTAATCAGTGTCGTAGCCGGAGCGTTGTGCGTGGGAACGCTAACGAATGCGCAGGCGACCGATCCGCGTAGCGATCTCTACAACAAGTTTGAAAAGGATGTGAAAGGCAAGAAGGTTGCCTGGGTGCCGGTCTGGATGGGCGTCCTGGAAACGGAATGGACGCGGGTGATGAAGGCACACTTTGCGGACTATGGCATCGAGTTGATCGCTCGCGATCCGAATTTCAAATCGGACGTGCAGCTTCAGGCGGTCAGCACGCTGATCAACGAGAAGCCGGACATCCTGATCGTGCAAAATCCGACTGCTACGCTGCTTGCCCGAGAGCTCAAGCGGGCAATGGATGCGGGCATCAAAGTGATCCAGGTCAATATGGCATCGAACCAGCTTACCGACGCCTACGTTGGTGCCGACGTTCCTAAGATCGGCAGAATGCTGGCCCACGAAGCCGTCGCAGCCTGCGGCGGCGGCAAAGGATCGGGAAAGATCGCGATCCTACAGGGTGAGGCGACCGCGGTCTATTCGCTCGACATGACCAAGGCGGCCACGGCGGTGCTGGAAGCCGACTCGTCCATGAAGATCGTGTCGTCGCAGCCGACGAGCTGGGACGCCAACAAGGCCTCGGAAATTATCACCAACGTTCTTCAGCAAAATCCCGATCTTTGCGGCATCATCAGCGTCTGGGGTCCGATGACCGCGGGCGCGGCTCGGGTGGTGAAGAATGCCGGCAAGGAAGGCCAGGTGAAGATTTTCGTCGCCAGCGACGGACAGCCGGCGGATTGCGACATGGTCGATCAGGGGCTGTACACGAAAAACCTGTCGTACCGCGCCGACACCCAGGGCGAGGCTATCGTAAACGCGGTGTTGACGCTGCTCGAGGATACAAGGCCCGCCGGCACCACGCAGTACGCATACTACACGACGAACTACTGGGTCTCTGGCCCCGAAGATCGGCAATATTGCTTCGTAGTGCCGAAGCAATAGACAAGCCTTATCGGGCCTACAGAATACACTTACTGCTAACGCCCGTCTGCTTTAGGCGGGCGTTCGGCATCCCTCAGCAGAGGATCTGAATGAACGGGTTGCGGCGGCTCTGGTATCGGTACTCGCCCCAACTTTTTCTGAGCGAGCTGCTTGAAAAGCGTTGGATGGAGCCGATTGTTCCATTCGTGCTACTGTTAGCTATCTTTCTGACCTTCATCATCTTCATCCCCGACTACAATAACCCGATCCAGCTGCAGCAGCTGATGCGCAGCTTTCCAGAACAAGCGTTCATCGCCATGGCGATGGCGATTTCGATCCTTTCTGGTGGCATCGACCTATCGGTCGGGGCGGTGTTCGCGATGGGCGACTTCGTTGCGCTCTATCTGTTGCAGATTCTCGGCCTGCCGTTCCCCGTCATGGTGTTCGGTATCCTTTTGTGGGGCGCTTTTATCGGTGCGGTAAACGGCGGCATGATCGCTTATGCGCAGACTCGACCGTTCCTGACCACCATGGTCGTTCTGATCGTGGTGCGCGCCGCCTACAACAAGATCACTGGCGCCCTCGCTAGCGATCTAGCGAGCGGATCAGCCGACAGCCCGGCTTGGGATTTTCTTGGAACCGGGACGTTGTTCGGCATACCTGTGAATATGGTGTGCCTCATTGTGATTGGGCTCGCCGCGCACCTCTATCTGACGCGCATTCGCTCCGGCGTCCACATCATGGCGGTGGGATCGAGCCGCAAGGCAGCACGCCACGCCGGCATCAATGTCAAGCGCTCGTTGCTGTCGGCCTACGTGCTATCGGGCATGACGGCCGCCTTTGCGGGCATGCTCTATGCGGCTCGGCAGAATAGCGCCGGGACGGATACGGGCGTCGGGTGGGAAATCAATGCGCTTGCGGCCTGCGTG
>JASHXX010000457.1 GCA_030043335.1 Xanthobacteraceae bacterium | reverse complement strand
CGGCAATCGATGAAGATAGAGACCAACTGAGAGAACTGTGGGCGCACCTGCTTGCAGCAACCTTGGATCCCGATCGGTGCAAATTTTTCCGTGCGGCGTTCATCGACGCCGCAAAAAGGATGGACCCGTTGGATGCTTTGGTGCTGAAGACGTTGCCCGATATGACTGGAAGCTTTAACGTGGCTAGACGAGATTGGGCAGCCAGCGAACTTAAGGTAACGCGCGATCAGCTAGATGTCTCTGTCAACAATCTGAACGCGCTTGGCCTGCTCGCCAGGGTACAAGAACTGGACGGAACGCATACAGCTTTTGGTCGCGAATTTTTGCACGCCGTCATGTAAGAATGCCACGGCGCCAAAGAAGGGCAGCGCCAGCGCCCGCCAGCGCCGCCCGCCAATCGTTACCGATAAACGTTAATCCCCGATCGCAATGGCACTGTCGGCCGGCGCGTGATCCGGTCATGGCCGGGGCAGTGTGTTCCTAGCTATACCACCTGCCCTGGGCCCCAAGCGCGTCGTCCCCCAGACCATCACGCTTGGGGTTCCCTTTTTAGGACGCTACGGCTGGTTCATAGATTTTTGTTGAGCGGCCTAGGAACAAATAGACCACCATCACAAACTGAAGTGGAAATACTCTAACCGCGAGTGCATTGCTGCCCGAATGAGGTAGCGGAACCGGCCCGTCCCCCCAACGACCCCACGGCAACCCGCTGCCTCGTCGTACCGGACCCCAAGCGTGTGAGTACCCTTCCGCGCTTGGGGTTCTTTTTTTGAGGGATCGCCAGCGCCGCCCGCGTTGGTCGAGGCGGCCTAAATTACGTTCGCTGTCGCCGTTTCTCAGCCTTAGTCGCGAGCTTGTCCCAATGATTTGCGCGCTCGATCCAAAGTGCCTTACGCTCCGGGTCGTCCTCATACATATCGGCTAATCGTCGGCACGCTTCGGCTTTCTGGCGCAATTGGGCCGGCTCGTCGGGCACGCGTCACCGATGGTCGTCGCTCGTCAGGTCGGATCGTCACTCTCGGATAAGGCGGGTTCCGTGCGGCGATAGACGAGCCAATATCCGTTTCTTATGGGCATGAACAAGGATTTACAGGCCACACAGACTGGCTTCGAAACCGGCATTTGCGTCTTTTGAGTAACAGAATATTCGGTCCCGCATTTCGGGCATCGGAACAGGTCCATGCTCGCTATATGGGCCAGATTCGCTGAGACCGCCAATTTTTATCCGGCGAGGGGAACCGGGGGTAGCGGGCTCCCTTGAATAATGCAGCGTCTAAGCGAGATCGAGAACCAAGCGATTATTCTCCCTGCGAATCCAAGCCCGAGGAACCTTAACTGCCCATTCGCCCATTGGTTTTACAAAAATGATAGTCGTTGTGATGTCATCAATTTCTTCTACAAGTCCAGGCAAAGTATATTTTTCAAAAAATGTGACATCGATCGCTTCACCTTTGTTCAATTTAGCCTCCTAACAATGTCGGGACGCCGGACATGAGGATATGCGGCGCCAGTATATATCGCGCAAAACGGGGTTGATTCCCATGCGGTAGAGGATTTGCTTTCCCTCAGCAACATCACGTTGCGTTCCGCCATTTGTTTTTGGATCGCGATGGCGCACCGCTGACGGTGGGCTACAATCCCCGCACTTCCGCTGTTCACCAAAAGCGTCCGGTTAAGGTCGATAGTGCGATCTTTGACGCCACCCTAGACCGACTGCAGCGAGAAACCAGAGCGATCATCGACGACCACTGGCTGGCGGTGAAGGCGGTGGCGAAAGCGCTGTTCGAACGCGACCGTCTGGATCAAGCGGAAGTCGAGAGCCTGATGGTTGCCGCCCTCCCGCACCTCCGTCGCGACGTGTCCGGTCACCTTGCCCCAACCCACGCACAATGATCAGGTTTTTGTTCTGGCGAAATAATACGGAAGGCGGATTTCCGGAAAACCTCGTAGATGCGCCTTTCGAAAAATCGCTAAAGGCCGCCGCTTTGATAGTATGATTTCGCCGACTGAGCCTCGCTGGCCTACGTCATCAAGCCAGCAAGGCGTAGGGGCGCGTCATGGACGTTGTGGTCTGGCTGCGGAGCCTGGGCCTCAGAAAGTACGAGGCGATCTTCCGCGAGAATGACATAGACGAAGCGGTTCTCCCGAGCCTGACGCACGAGAACCTGAAGGAGCTTGGCGTCGCGTCGTTTGGGCACCGGGTGAAGCTGCTGGATGCCATCGCTGTTCTGCGTGGCGATATGGGTGCTCCGGGGCCTTCCAGTGACCTGAAGATCGCTCCAGTCGCCGCAACCGTATCTCCCGAGGACCGCGCCGAGCGCCGGCAGGTAACGGTGATGTTCTCGGACTTGGTCGGCTCAACAGCGCTCTCGGCCCGCATGGACCCTGAAGACCTCCGCGAGGTCATTGCGGCCTATCAGAAGTGTGTTGCGGAGACCGTGAAGCGGTTCGGCGGGTATGTCGCGAAATACATGGGTGACGGTGTGCTGGTCTATTTTGGGTATCCTCAGGCACACGAGGACGATGCAGAGCGAGCGGTGCGCGCGGGGCTGGAGCTAATCAGGGCAGTAACCGACTTAAAGACGCAGACCGTGCTGCAAACGCGAGTGGGCATCGCTACCGGACTAGTCGTTGTCGGCGATCTAATCGGATCTGGCGCTGCCCAAGAGCAGACAGTCGTCGGCGAGACACCAAACGTCGCAGCCCGCTTGCAGGGTATCGCTCAGCCAAATGCCGTGATCATCGCTGAAACCACGCGGAGGCTGCTTGGCAATCTGTTTGAGTTCGAGAACCTCGGCGCGCAAGACCTCAAGGGCATTGCTGGCCCGGTGCGAGCTTGGGCGGCGCTGCGACCGAGTTCGGCCGAAAGCAGGTTCGAGGCGTTGCACGCGAGCGGCTTGACCGAACTTGTCGGGCGAGAGGAAGAGCTCGAAATCCTGCTGCGTCGCTGGTCAAGGGCAAAGGCGAGCGAAGGTCAAGTAGTGCTGCTCTCAGGTGAGGCTGGCATTGGCAAGTCGCGATTGACGGCGGCGTTAATGGAACGTCTGGCCACGGAGCCACACACGCGCCTGCGATATTTTTGCTCGCCTCAGCACACAGACAGTGTGCTCTATCCGATTATCGGACAGATGGAGCGCGCAGCCGGACTAACTCACGGCGACACCGCACAAGTGAAACTCGGCAAGCTCGATGCTCTGCTCGCACAGACCTCGACCTCTAAGCAGGATGCGGCATTGTTCGCCGAGATGCTGTCGCTCCCGAACGACGGGCGTTATCCGACGCTCGACCTGGACCCACAACAGCGCAGGCAGAAAACGCTGGAAGCGCTCACCTCGCAGGTGGAGGCATTGTCGCGACAAAACTCCTTGCTGATGATCTTCGAGGATGCGCACTGGACCGACCCCACGAGCCTAGAAACGTTCGGTCGCGTCGTCGATAGAGTTTGCTCCCTTCCCGTGCTCCTGATTGTGACGTACCGCCCAGAGTTCGACCCGCCTTGGATCGGACGGCCTTACGTGACGACTCTCACCATCAACCGGCTGGCGCAGCGCGACATCGAGGCCATGATTGACCGCGTTGTCGGCAACAAGTTCATCCCGGTGAGCATCCGGCACGACATAATTGAGCGCACGGACGGCATTCCCTTGTTCGTGGAGGAAATGACCAAGTCAGTGTTGGAAGCCGGGAGTGAGGAAAAAGCGCAACGGACCGCCGCGACTGTGCCATCTACGGCATTGGCAGTCCCTGCAAGCTTGCATGCCTCGCTGATGGCGCGGCTCGACCGGCTCGGCCCTGCGAAAGAAATGGCGCAGATTGGAGCAGTGATTGGGCGAGAGTTCTCTCATGCGCTTCTAGCAGCAGTGGCACGCAAGGACGAGAATGCTCTCCGGTCTGGTCTTGACGCGCTAACTAGCGCAGGTTTGCTGTTCCGGCAGGGTGTGCCGCCTCGTGCGACATATCTGTTCAAGCACGCACTCGTGCGGGATGCCGCCTATGGCACTCTGTTGCGCGAGCCGAGACGAGCACTGCACGCTCGCATCGCCGAGACACTTGAAAGCCAGTTCGCGGAGATAGCTGACAACCAACCCGAACTACTTGCGCGCCATTGCACCGAGGCAGAGCTGATCGAGAAGGCCGCGGGCCTATGGGGCAAAGCCGGACAAAGGTCACTGGCGCGGGCAGCGCTTCCTGAAGGGAAAGAGCAGCTCAAACGGGCGCTTGACCAGATCGGGACCCTACCGGCCACGCCGGCTTTGCGTCGCGAAGAGATCAAACTTCAAGTCGCTTTCGGGAACGCTCTTTCACTCGTGGGCGACTTCGTGGGTGGCAAGGAACACTACGACCGGGCGCTCGCGATTTACGATCCTGCCGAACACCGTCCGCTTACGACGCGTTCTGGTCGGGATGTCGGTGTGACTCTGTTGTCGGTTCGTTCGCACAATCTCTGGACACTTGGTTATCCCGCCGCTGCGCGCAACGATGCCGAGCGAGCACTCAACGACGCGCGCGAGATAGGCCACGCCGCCACATTGATGTATGCGCTGTGGTTGGCATCGTGGCTACATACGTACGACCGGGCTTATGCTGAAGCACGGCTGCTTCTTGATGAACTAGCCGCTCTGGCGGATGAAAAGGACGTTACCTTGTTCTGGAAGGCGACCGAAATTGCCTTTCGAGGTGCGCTTTTTGCAGAGACCGGAAATGCCTCGGATGCAGTTCGGGCGATCACCTCGGGGATGACCTCACTTCGGTCAACTGGAGCAGCTCTTTATGAGCCGTTGCATCTGTGGCATTTGGCAATGGCTTACGCGGGACTTGCCCAGCCTGACGATGCTCGGCGTTGCATTGACGACGCGATAGACAAAGTAGGAAAGTCGAAGGAAAAGTGTTTCGAGGCTGAGTTACTTCGCGTTGCCGGCGAGGTCGCGCTCAAGTCGCTAGCGCCGGATAAGGAAAAAGCAGAAGCGTATTTCGAACGAGCACTCGCAGTCGCGCGTTCGCAACAAGCAAAATCCTGGGAACTGCGCGCCGCCACCAGCCTCGCGCGCCTCTGGTGCTCTCAGGGCAAGCCGCAGCAAGCTCGCGAACTGCTCGCTCCGGTTTACGGGTGGTTTACTGAGGGGTTCGATACGCGCGATCTGAAAGAGGCTAAGGGGCTGCTGGAAGAGTTGGGATCATAGTGACCCGACGGGTGTGATGAGCACCCGTCGACCAACTAGGGCCTATAGGCCCTCCAAGGGGTGGGCGCGGCTCGAAGCGGTAAGCGAGCCGGTCTAACTCTTAAACAGCGCACGATCTTTTCTCAAAGCTGGGTTCCGACCCCGGATCAACGTCCGGGGTCAGGCTTGTTCCAGATCATGCTCCGGCTACACAATATTGGGTGACGTTGCGCCGTTGAATTTATCCAGGATGGACTGGAGTCTGGCCTTGAGAAAGGACCAGACGATGAAGCGCAAGAGGCATGCGGAAGAGCAGATCATTGCGATCTTGAAGGAGCACGAGGCCGGGGTGAAGACGGCCGACCTGTGCCGCAAGCACGGGATCAGCGAAGCGAGCTTCTACAACTGGAAGGCCAAGTACGGC
>JASHXX010000456.1 GCA_030043335.1 Xanthobacteraceae bacterium | reverse complement strand
GCAAGCCGCGTCATGTACGAGGGAATGCCAGGCGGAGGAGGCGTTAAGGGTCGCTGGCCGTTTGTCACCTCGCTGTTACCGTGCTCGTTTAGTGCCCAGCGAGCCGGATTTGGTCCTGGCGTGGCTTGGCGGCGTGTCGTGTGGCGTTCTTGTCTTTGCGCCAGTTGGACGCCCCCGTGGCTGGGTTTCGACGACGGGCTTAGGCCGCTTCGCGCGAGGATCATCGTCGATCTGCGCAACATCTATCGCGCCGAAGAGATGCAGCGGGCGAATTTTCGCTACGTCGCGATCGGGCGGCCGGGCGCGGAGTATCGGCCGGCCTCCTCGGCGAAGCGTCCGGCGACGCGCCGCCTCACCGCCGTCGAGTGAGGCAGCGGCCGCGCCCGCGACCTCATTCACTCGGTCGTTCGCAGGTTCCAGCCGGCGCTAAGCACCACGGGATTGGCTTCGAGACGGGAGACAATCCCGTCGAGCTCGCCCGGGTCGGCGGCGGTCCCCACAAGCGTTGCCACGATTTCGCTGCCGCCCTGATCCCGCGCGACCACCTCGATGTCTTGGACCGGATAGTTCGCAGCTTCGAGCTCGGCACGCAGCAGGTCGCGGCCGTCGTCAAGGTGATCGGCGGCCGTGCGCATTCGCACATCGTAGATCGCTTCGGTGCCGCCCTTATCGATCGGCGCCCGGTTGATGGCGTTGACCAGCGGCCGCAACAGCGTGTTGCCGGCGAGCACGAAGCCGGTGAGCGCGATGGCCTCGAAGGCGAGATCGGCGCCGGCACATGCGCCGACCGCCGCCGAGCACCATAGCGTCGCCGCGGTGTTGAGGCCCCAGACGTTGCTGCCTTGTTTCATGATCACGCCGGCGCCGAGAAAGCCGACCCCGGAAACCACGTAGGCGATGATTTGCGTGGCGCCGGCATTGCCGTTGAGATGCATGCCGATGTCGACAAAGGTCGACGCTCCGACCGCAACCAAGGCGTGGGTGCGAAGGCCGCCGCTGCGCTGCCGGTATTGCCGCTCGGCGCCGATCAGCGTGCCGAGGACGAAGGCACCCAGCAGACTGACCAGCGAGTCGAGGAAATCGCTGAGCGTGAATGAATGGAGGAACGCCATCCGAGCTAATAGCGGTTGCGCGGGCCGCGGGGCATGATTGAGCAAACGCAAGTTCGCCGAGGCCGTCAAACCCCGTCAAGCCGTTTTTGCTCTGTGCGCCGCCCCGCATAGGTCACACATAACGGCGCAACCGCTTGCCCGGCAGCAGGTCATAAGGGGCGCGCCAGTGCGGCAGAGCCGCGATCCTGCCCTGCCACGCATGGATAGCCGGATGCGTCGCGGCGAGATCGTATCCGCTTTCCTCCTTCGGAAACGACAGGTAGGCGATGATCGAAATGTCCGCGACCGTCGGCCGGCGGCCGACAACGAACGCGCGGTCGCGCAGGTGCCGCTCGAGGATGCCCAGACAGTCGTCGAGCCGGCCGCGCAGGAAGGCGAGCACGCCGCGATCCGCGGACGCAGTGAAGGCCCGCAGAAACCGATAGGTCGCCATGTAGCTCGTGAGCTTGTGATTGTCCCAGAACAACCAGCGCAGGATCTCAAAGCGCTCGGCATCGTCTTCGCCGCCAAAGCGGCCATAGCGTTCGGCAAGCCGCAGCAAGATCGGCCCGGTCTGGGTCAGGCGAACGCCGGAATCTTCCAGGACCGGAATCTCGCCCATCTCGTTGACCCGCTCGCGCCACTCGGCGGTGCGGGTGACGCCGCCGCCGAAGTCGGTCCAGATCGGCTCAAAATCCTCTCCGCACAGCGTCAGCATCAGCGCGAGCTTGTAGCTGTTCCCCGACTCCGGAAAGTAGTGCAGTCGATAGGCCATCGCCGATCAGGCCTCCAGTGCCGCCGCTGCGACCGGCTCGGCCGGGCCTCGCTTAACCCCGCAAAGCGGCAATCACCGCCGGAGCAACCTCATCGCCCCATTCCTGCACGAAATGTCCGGCGGCGGCGAACTCGAGCGGTGGCGGACAGCCGCGAATGTCGCGGTGAAGAGCACGCATCGCCGGCGCTCCTAGCACCGGGTCGGCCATGCCGATCGCCATAACGCTGCGGCCCTGCCATTCGTTGCGCCAGAACTCGCGGGCGGCGCGGCCGGTGGCGGCGCCCGGGCTGTCGATGAATTCCGGCACCAGATTGGGAAACCGACGCACGCCGGCTTTATAGCGGGCATCGGGGAAGGGCGCGTCATAGGCGGCGGCCTCCGCCGGCGACAGCTGCGGACAGGCGCGCTTGAGGAGCTTGCCGACCGCCATGTCGGGCTGGCTGTTGGAATAGGCCCGCCAGTCCAAGAAACCCTTACCGAGCGGCAAGTCGCCGGTCGGCAGCGCCGTATTCATCACGATCAGTCGGGAAAATCGCTCCGCCATCTCCATCGGCAGCGTCAGGCCGAGAAGGCCACCCCAGTCCTGCACCACCAGCGTGATATCGGTGAGATCGAGCGTGCGGACGAACGCGAGGAGGCTGTTGCGATGAAAGTCGAAGGTATAGACCGCGTCGTCGGCCGGCTTGTCCGAGCGCCCGAAGCCGAAAAAGTCCGGCGCGACCACGCGGCTCCCGGTTTGCAGAAAGTGCGGGATCATTCGCCGATAAAGATAGCTCCAGGTCGGTTGACCGTGCAGGCAGAGAAAGACCGGCGCGGACGCGGGTCCCTCGTCGATATAAGCCATGGCCAGGCTGCCAAAGCCCGGCAGGTCGTCGCGATGGTGCGCCTTCCATGGAAAAGCCGGCAGGTCGACAAAACGCTCCGCCGAAGTCTTCAGAATCTCGTTCATCGTCTTAAACTCACGTGTCACGTCAGCCGACGTCACGTTGAGCCGACCGGAAAGGACGCACTATGCCCACACGCGAACGCGTGCAAGCGCTGATCGATCTGGTCGAGCGCGGCCGCTACATCGAGGCGCTGGAGTCTTTCTACCATGACGATGCCTCGACGCAGGAGAACCTCGATCCGCCGCGCCGCGGCCTCGACACGCTGATCAAGGGAGAGCGGCGCGTCATGGCCGCACACCGCGACATCCGGACCCGGCCGGTGCAAACGTTCATGGTCGAGGGCGATCGCGTCGTCGTCAATTGGATTTTTGACTTCGTCAACCGCGAAGGCCGGGCGTTTACGCTCGACGAGCTGGCGTTTCAGCTTTGGCGCGAGGAGCGGATCATCGAGGAACGCTTCTACTACGACCCGGCACAACGTGGCCGCAAAACCGCGCCGGGATGAGCTTCGCCCCAATCCGCGCGCCTCGCGATCTCGACAGTCTAGGGGGAGTACCGGACTTTCACGGCTGTGGTCGCGGCTCGGGGTCCGCCGTACCAAAAACGCCAGCCGAGGCGGCGTCGCTCCACCGCGGTCTTCGGCTGTGAAGAAAAATAGCGAGCGTACTGGCCGGTGTGCCCGATATCGGCAATCATTATCGTTCCGTCGGCCTTCAAGACGCGCAGCATCTCCGCCAACGCCCGTTCGCGACCTTGCGCGGTCGGGACGTTGTGAATCGCAAGACTGCTGGTAACCACGTCGAAACTCGCGTCGGCAAACGGCAAGCGCGTCATGTCGGCTGTATGCAGCTCGATCCGCTCGCGAACCCCCTCGAGTTCTGCATTGCGCAACGTCGTGCGTTCGCTGTTGCCCGACTGATCGGTCGTCGACCAAAGATCGACGCCGATGGCGCGCCCGCTCGGCAGCTGCTGTGCGGCGAGCAGGGGCACCGCGCCCCGGCCGCATCCGACGTCGAGAATCCGCTCATCGCCGCGCAGCAGCGAGGCTCGCCAACAACTCGTCCCAGACCATGAATTTCCTGCGCCTTGTCGTCCAAAGGAAGCTCAAGGTCGACAACGCGAACACGACGCTTGCCGCCAGGCTCAGGCTCGCCAGGGTCGGAAAGGAGTTAACCAAGAGGATGATTGCAGCGCCGAGGCCGAGAGCCGCGGCGGTGGCGAGGCCGAGCAGCACGTAGGGAGCGTCGAAGCCATAGTCGCCGCGCCGTGGTCGCACTTGCTGCCCTCGTTTTAGGCGGAAAAAATCCAAGCTTACAGGCGCGGCGTCTGCCGCGCAGGCTGGCAGTTCTTGACGAACAGCACCCGACCTGAGAACAATGCGCCAACGGCGCCGGTCGCGCAAGGATTCAGACAAATCGGGAGGATTAGCAATGATGCCGCACGTTCGCACCATGCTCTTTGCAACGGCCGCCATGGCCGTTACCGCGATGCCGGCGGCGGCCCAGGATACCGTCAAGCTTGCCTACATCGACCCGCTCTCGGGCGGCGGCGCCAGCATCGGCGAGGTGGGCCTCAAGGAATTCAACTTTCTCGCCGAGGTGACCAACGCCAATGGCGGGATACTGGGCCACAAGCTCGAGATCGTGCCCTACGACAACAAGCTCAACGCCCAGGAGACGCTGGTTCAGGTGCAGAAGGCGATCGATGCCGGCATCCGCTTCATCACCCAGGGCAACGGCTCGGCGTTCGCCGCCGCGATCGAGGACTTCGTCCAGAAATACAACGATCGCAACCCCGGCAAGGAGGTTTTGTACTTCAACTATGCGGCGGTCGATCCGGTGCTGACCAACGACAAATGCAGCTATTGGCATTTCCGCTGGGACGCGAACTCCGATATCAAGATGAGTGCGCTCACCAACTACATGAAGACGCGGACCAACATCAAAAAAATCTATCTGATCAATCAGGACTACTCGTTCGGTCAGGCGGTGCGCAAAGAAGCGCGGGCGATGCTCAACGCCAAGCGGCCCGACATCGAGATCGTCGGCGACGAGGTGCATCCGCTGCTCAAGGTCACCGATTTCTCGCCCTATATCGCTAAGATCAACGCGTCGGGCGCCGACAGCGTCATCACCGGCAACTGGGGTCAGGATTTCGCGCTGCTGCTCAAGGCCGCGGCCGACGCCGGATTGCAGGTCGATTGGTACACTTACTACGCCGGCGGGACCGGCGGCCCGACCGCGATCAAGCAGGCTAACCTGTCGGATCGCGTCTTCGCGATTGCCGAAGGCGTGGCCAACGAGCCATACGCGCCGGCGCAGGAGTTCGAAAAGGCGTTCCGCGCCAAAGCCGGCGTGACGCTGTTCTATCCGCGCGCGGTCAACGAGATCCGCATGCTGGTCGCCGCCGCGAAGGAAGCCAATTCGCTCGATCCGGTCAAGGTTGCGGCCAAGCTCGACGGCATGCAGGTGACGGTCTACGACGGCGGCGAGGGCTTCATGCGCTCCGATGATCACCAGTTCTTCCAGCCGATGTATCTCGCCAATCTCGGGCCGCTCAGCAAGGACCAGCCGTTCGACGAGGAGAACACCGGTTGGGGCTGGAAGATGATGGGCAAGATCGACACTAAGGACACCATCCTTCCGACCAGCTGCAAGATGAATCGCCCGAGCTGAACGCACTGAGTCCGGTGGGGAGTGCTCGAGCTCGTCACCATATCGACGCTCAACGGCGTGCTCTACGGCATGCTGTTGTTTCTGATGGCGAGCGGCCTGACGCTGATCTTCAGCATGATGGGCGTGCTCAACTTCGCCCACGCGAGCTTCTACATGCTCGGCGCGTTCTTCGGGTTCCAGATCGGCCAGTTC
This sequence comes from Xanthobacteraceae bacterium, assembly GCA_030043335.1. Lineage (GTDB taxonomy): Bacteria > Pseudomonadota > Alphaproteobacteria > Rhizobiales > Xanthobacteraceae > BOG-931. The sequence continues at coordinate 235 of JASHXX010000456.1, read as the reverse complement.
ATCGGGTTCTGGCCGGCTTTCGTCGTCGCGCCGGTGCTGGTCGGCGGCATCGGCGCGCTGATCGAACGCTACGGCCTGCGCTACGTGCACCGGCACGGCCCGGTCGCCGAGCTGTTGTTCACCTTCGGGCTCGCCTTCGTCATCGTCGAAATCGTGCAGATGATCTGGGGCAAGGGACCGCTCGATTATCGCGTGCCGGAGTCGCTAGATTTCAGCGCCTTCACGGTGTTCTCGA
>JASHXX010000455.1 GCA_030043335.1 Xanthobacteraceae bacterium | reverse complement strand
TGGGTCTGGGGCGTGCCGTAGATCATGATCGACACGGCGCCATCGGCCTTCTGCTTCTCGTAGGCCTCGATCGCCGGCGGCACCTTGTATTCGTTATCGATCTCCTCGACCTTGATCTTGTAACCCTCGACCCCGCCCTTGGAGTTGACGAGGTTGATGTAGTCGAGGATCGCTGGGCACAGGCTCACGCCGATCAGCTGGGTCGGGCCGGTTCGGTCGCACTGCTCGCCGATCACGATGTCCTTCTTTTCCGGGGCGGCGATGCCGCCCGCGGTCCAAGCGGCGCCGACTGCCGCAGCGGTGGCGAGCGCCAATGTACCTGTCGTCAAACGCTTCATGTTTATCCTCCCATGTTGCGTTGGTCTCAGTATGAGAACGGCCATACCCGGAAATATCCGAGGATGTTGCGCCACAGCCGATTGAGACCTTCCGGCTCGAGCGCCAGGAACAGGATGATCAGCGCGCCGAAGATCACGAGGCGCAGGTTGGGTATGATATTGGCGAGATCGGCCTGCGACAAGAACAGGCCGCCAAAGTCCTCGAGCAGCCAGCGCGTGGCGATCGGCAGCAGGGTGACGAAGATCGCGCCCAGGATCGAGCCCAGCACTGAGCCGAGCCCGCCGATGATGATCATCGCCAGATAATCGATCGAGACGCCGATCTGGAACTGCTCGTAGTTAGCGATGCCGAGATAATAGGTATAGAGCACGCCGGTGACGCCGCCGTAGAACGACGAGATTGCGAAGGCGATAAGCTTGTAGCGGAATATGTCGATGCCGATCAGCTCGGCGGCGATGTCGTGGTCGCGGATGGCGATGAAGGCGCGGCCGATGCGGCTGCGCACCAGGTTGATGGTGGCGACGATCGCGATGCAGGCGAAGAACAGCAGGAACAGATAGAGCTGCTTCTGGTTGTGCAGTACGAGGCCAAACACGTTCGGACGCGGCACCTCGATCGAGGCCTGCACGCCACCCGAGATCCACGGCACGTGATTGATGGTCCACTCGATGATCAGCTGCGCGGCGAGCGTGGCGATCGCGAGATACAAGCCCTTGATGCGCAGCGACGGCACGCCGATGACGGCCCCGATCGCCGCCGCCATCAAGCCGCCCGCCGGGATCGCGACCCAGAACGGCGCCTCGATGCGGGTGATCAGGTTGGCGGCTGTGTAGGCGCCGACCGACATCAGTGCGCCGTGGCCGATCGAGATCTGGCCCGTATAGCCGACCAGGATGTTCAGGCCCAGCGCGCCGACCACGGCGATCAGGATCAGGTTGGCGATGGAGATGTAATATTCGCTGAGCATGATTGGCATGACGATCACGAACAGCACCGCGATCGCTAGCGTGGTCCAGCGCGCGATCGGCAACGGATAGACCGCCATGTCGGCCGCATAGCTGGTCTTGAACACGCCGGACTCGCGATGGAACATCCGCTTCTCCCACACTCGAACTTCGTGAGCTTGGCCGCCCCGGACTCCTAACCTCCGAGGTTGTGGTGCATGCCAGGAGGGTTGCTCGACCGACCCTACCAACGGCGACTATGAGCTCGCCTACACGCGCTCGATCAGCCTCCTGCCGAAAATTCCGTAAGGCCTGATCATCAACGCGATGATCATCAGGATGTAGGGGGCGAAGTCCTTGGTGCCGCCGCCGACGTAAGGATCGAGGTAGCCGGCCGCGAGATTCTCGACGACGCCGACGATGAGCCCACCCACGACGGCGCCGGGGACCGAGTCGAGGCCGCCGAGGATCACCACCGGAAACACTTTCAGCCCGACCACGGCGAGCTGATTGTCGACGCCCAGCATCGCGCCCCACACCACGCCGCCCAGCGCCGAGACGATGCCGGCCATCGCCCAGGCGAGCGCGAAGTAGCGGCGCACGTTGATGCCCATCGCCATCGCCACCTGCTGGCTGTCGGCGACGGCGCGCATGGCGATGCCCGTGCGGCTCTTGAGAAAGAACCACGTGAAAACGGCGAGGGATACCAGACTCACGCAGGCGCCGACCAGTTGCACGGGCGGCAAGCTGATCAGCCCGAGGTCGATCGGCTCGTCGCCAACCGGCATCTCGATGACGCGCGTGCCAGCGCCGAAGATGAGCGTCGAAAAACCACGCAGCAGCGCCGCCACGCCGATGGTTGCCATGATCACCGCCACCACGGGCCGACCGATCAGCGGCCGCAGCACGACGCGCTCGAGGCCGAAGCCGAACGCCGCCATGCCGGCGATGGCAATGAGCGCGCTCACCAAGAACGGCGCCCCCGCGGCCGCGGCCGCGAAGGCTGCGATAAAACCGGCGAACATCACGAACTCGCCAGCCGCGAAATTGATGGCGTCGGTTGCCTTGTAGACCAGCACGAAGCCGAGCGCGATCAGCGTGTACATCAGGCCGATCATCACCCCGTTGGTGATCAGGACCAGGGTGAACTGCCAGTCGAACTCAGGCATGCGCACGCTCTACGCCGGCGAGCGGGGCTTCATCGGCGTTCTCGATCGCCACGTGGGAGCGGATGGTCGACTTGCGGCCATCCTCGAAAGTGATGTCGGCGACGAGCTCGACATCGCAGCGGCCGCCGTAGAGCGCGTCGATAACCGCCTTGTACTTCTCGCTTACGTAGCGGCGGCGGATCTTTCGGGTGCGGGTGACCTCGTTGTCGTCGGCGTCGAGCTCCTTGTTGAGCAGTATGAAGCGGCGGATGCGCGCCGCCTCGGGTAGGTCGGCATTGCACTTGCGGATCTCTTCGCGGATGAGCGCACCGACCTTCGGATTGGCGGCGAGGTCCTGATAAGAGCTATACGGAATGCCGTGGCGCTCGGCCCAGTTGCCGACGGTCTCGCCGTTGATGGCGATCATGGCGGCGACGAATGGCCGGTCGTGGCCGAACGCCACCGCCTCGCCCACGTAGGGACTGAACTTCAGTTTGTTCTCGATGAATTGCGGCGCGAAGGCTTCCCCGCAGGCAAGTTTGCCCACGTCCTTGGCGCGATCGATGATGACGAGATGTCCGCGCGGATCGACGAAGCCGGCGTCGCCGGTGCGCAGCCAGCCGTCGGTCGTGATGGCGTCGCGAGTTGCTTCGTCCTGCTTGTAATAGCCCTTGAACATGCCCGGCGAACGCACCAGCACCTCGCTCGACGGATCGATGCGAACGTCGATGCCGGGGCAGACGCGGCCGACGGAATTCGGATCGGCCTCCCGATCGGGCTGCAGCGCGACGAGTCCACACAGCTCGGTCGCGCCGTAGATCTGCTTGAGATTGACGCCGAACGAGCGGAAGAAGCGGAACGCATCGGGGCCGAGCGGCGCCCCGCCCGTGTAGGCCCAGCGCACGCGGTTGAGCCCCAGTCGATCTCGGGTCGGTCCGTACACTATGAACTCGCCGAGCGCGAGCTTGAGCCGCAGACCCAAGGGCGCCTTCTTGCTCTCGCCGCGCATGAGCTCGGCGCGCTCGGCGACCTCGCGGAAATAGTCGAACAGCTGGCGTTTGAGGAAGGAGGCGTCGGTCGCGCGCACCTGCACGGAGGTGAGCA
>JASHXX010000454.1 GCA_030043335.1 Xanthobacteraceae bacterium | reverse complement strand
AGCCACGGACCAGCTACCGTTTGGCTCCAGTCAATGTCGGTCGGTCCGGAAGTCCCGTCCTCCGCGATGCTGGCTCCGGCCAGCATGCGCATCGCCTCACTAAACGACAAACCTTCGCTGACAGCGCGGTGCTCGATCGCTTCGAATTGTTCAAGAGTCCGCCCTAGCCGGTCACGGTCGATTTCTACCCATTTGCCGCGGACTAACGCCAACCCGTCGGACTGTGCCAGCAATTGTTTGATCTCAGCCGCCGAGAGACTTTCGCCATCGAGCGTCACTTCCATCCGGAAGGTGAGCAGCGCATCCAGTCCCAATCGCAACGGGGCATTGTCTCCGATTGTTGCCTTCACCTGTGGGCGTACAGGGCGGTTCATGCGCCAACTGGCCGGCATCCGCACAACCACCCCGGCGCTCTCCAGCGCCGGAACGTCCTTAAGAAATTGCAATGCCTGTTGCGGTTTCCAGCGCAGCGGGTGAAAAATTTCGCCCGCGTCGATCATGCTCTTCAGCCAAGGGCAATTTTCTCCGGCGCGCTGGACCGGTATCAGTAGCGACAGTAGGCGCTCGCGATTCCTCGCGCCGGCATACTCCTGCAAGGCCTTCCCGAGCGGCAGATGCTGCGCCTTTGCCGCAGCCGACAGCCGTGTCGTGTAGGTCGCGAGAAAGGCAAATGGGGCCTCCTCGTCCTTCCTATTCTCGGCGAGATTGAAATGTACACGTCCGACCAGGTTCCAGGCCGGATGACGACGCTTAAGGAACTCCTGCACGGAGAGTCTGGCTTCCGCGAGCTCGGTATCGAACGCCGCATCCATTCCGCGCCACAGATCGGCCAGCACATCTGCCGTCAGGTATTCCGCGCCGATCATGGGCGGAACGGCCGCGGCGATCTGGTCCAATTCGTTCTTTTCGGGAATGGATACCTGCGGCTTGGCAGCACCTTCGGCCACACCAGGAAGTGCGCAGAGCGCGGCCACATAGCGCGCCCCAAGCTCGCGCCAATACGACAGCACGGGCGGGAGAGCTGTTCCGACTTCATCGGCGCCCAGACACAAGAGTCCGTGTCCGGACCCTCGTATGAACGCCTTCTCCAGTCGCGCGCCCCGTTCCGGCTCCAACGCCAGTGCCTCGCCTGCTTGCCGCAGGGTCAGCAAACCATGCGGCGTAAGAACGGGCGCCAGCATCATCATGCCGAATACATTCTCATGATCGACCAGCCATGTCGGCTAGCGCAGGTGGCATTTCGCAAACTCGAAGCGGTCACGAAGTGCCAAGCATCGTTGCGGTCAATAATTCCTTGATCGTAATGAACTGTCGAGCTCGCTCTGCGATGCTCGCTGAATCCTCACCGAGCGGATCGTCCTCGTCCAGAACGTCTTCCTCTTCTTGGTTCTGTTCGCGCTCAATGCGCGTCAGCTGCGCTCCGATCTCTGCGGGAGTAAACATTCGTCTCACTTCTGAAATAAATTGCGGCAGCTCCTGCGCGAAATCGCGATGACGCGACGCCGCGTCGGAAAAATTTATCAATTTTTCGCCGACGATATAATCGAAAGCTGCCTCGAGTCCAAATCGACCCCTGATCGTACGAGTAGCCTCGCACTGCTCGATCCAGACTTTATGTGCTTTGCTGGAATTCATCGTTCTTGCTTTCTATGATCCGTGCTCATAGAGATTTTCGGTACCAGCCACTCGCTCAGCTTCGACCACCGCCGCCGCCCCGACACGTTACGCACCGCGATGGCGACGGCTTTCCTTTGTCCGACCAGAACCACAAGCCGCTTGCCACGCGTAACGCCAGTGTAGAGCAGGTTTCGCTGCAACATCGGGTAATGCTGCGTGAGTACGGGGATGATCACGGCAGGATATTCCGAGCCTTGGCTTTTGTGGATGGTGGCAGCGTAAGCGGGCACCAGCATGTCGAGTTCGCCAAATCCGTAAGTCACGGATCGACCGTCGAAACTCGCAATGATCTCGCCGGCATTGGGGTCGACGTCATGGATATAACCGATGTCGCCGTTGTAGACCTCCTTATCGTAATCATTCTCGATCTGCATGACCTTGTCACCGGGAGCAAAGGTCCAACCGAATCGCTCGACTTTGCGATCACCGGCGGGATTGAGAACAGCTTGCAGCTCGATGTTCAACGAACGTGCGCCGACCCCGCCACGGTTCATCGGGCACAGCACCTGGATGTCGCGGATCGGATCGAGGCCAAACCGTTTCGGGATCCGGGTTTTCACAAATTCGATGATGCGGCCGACTGCAGTTGCCGGGTCATCCGCCTGCACGAAGTAGAAATCACTCTCGGTTTCGGGTGGGTTCAGATCGGGTATCGAGCCCTGGTTGATAAGATGTGCACTGAGAATAATGCGGCTCTGCGCGGCCTGCCGAAATACTTCGGTGAGGCGCACCACAGGGACGGCGCCAGAAGATATGATATCGGCCAGCACTTGGCCGGGTCCAACTGATGGCAGCTGGTCGATGTCGCCAACGATCAGTAGGGCGGCCTTGTCTGGCACTGCCTTCATGAGCGACTGCATCAGCATGACATCGACCATGGAAGTCTCGTCGACAACCAACAGGTCACCCTCGAGCGGGTTGTCGTCGCCGCGCTTGAAGCCGCCGCCCTTGGGGTCAACCTCCAGCAGCCGGTGGATGGTCTTGGCCTCGAAACCGGTCGCCTCCGTCATGCGTTTGGCAGCGCGGCCGGTCGGCGCACACAGTAAAATATTGGTGCCTTTCGCCGCGAGAATGCGGAGAATGGCTTTGACGATGGTGGTCTTTCCAACGCCAGGACCGCCGGTCATGACCAGCACTTTGGACATTAGCGCGAGCCGGATCGCGGCGACTTGGCTTTCTGCAAGGGCGAGACCGATATGCTTCTCGACCCAGGGCAGAGCC
>JASHXX010000453.1 GCA_030043335.1 Xanthobacteraceae bacterium | reverse complement strand
GCCGGTCTCCTCGCAATAGCCGTAGGTGCCGTCCTCGATGCGGGCGAGCGCGGCGTCGATCTTGGCGATGAGCTTGCGCTGGCGGTCGCGGGCGCGCAGCTCGATGGCGCGGTCGGTCTCGGAAGAGGCGCGGTCGGCGAGGTCGGGGTGATTCTGGTTGTCGTCCTGGAGATGCTGCAGCGTCTCCTTGGCTTCCTTGAGGATGTCTTCGCGCCAGTCGAGCAGCTTCACGCGGAAATACTCGCGCTGCCGCTCATTCATGAACGGTTCCTTGTCGGAAGGACGGTAGATCTTGTCGATGAGCTTGAGGCCCTTGCCATTCCTCATCGATGCGTCGTCGGAGCGACCGTTCTTGTTTTTGGCCGACTGCATTGTTCCTGTACTCCGCGCACGCGGCCGCGCGAAACCCCGCCCGCGAGGCTGGCCTATATATCGAGCGTCTGTGACGGTGACAATAAATTTGATGGCGGCTGCCGCGGCCGCGACCCGGCGTCGCCGAGGGCGCCGAGCCGGCCGGCTAAGCTCCTGCGGCAACGCGAGATTTAGCTCATTCCGGCCTTGGCCAATTCGACCGCGACGCGCAGATCGATCTCGCCCAGCACGTGGTCGAGCCGCTCGTCGCCGGAGCCGCCTTGCAGGTCGGCGGCGACCGATTTGAGCCGCAGCAAAGTCGCCTGATCGAGGGTGCCGGCGAGAAGGCCGAGCTTGAGCTCATCGAGCGCGTCGAGCGCGCGCCTTCCATGCTTGACTGCACGGCTGCGCCGCTCGGCCGGATCCTCGATGCCCTGCAGCGCAATCAGCGCGTCGATGCCGCCAAACGTGCGCAACGCAACCGTCGGCGTCTGCGCCTGCGGCATGCCGGGCTCCGACAGCGCAAAGGTGCCGCTCGACGCCTGTCGCGCCACCGCCGGCGCCGGTGCGGACGCGATGGCTGTCCCGTTCGGTCCCTGCACGCGCATGCGGCAAGGGTGGGAGCTTATGGTTAATGGCCGGTAAAAAGTGCAGGCGCCGGCCGGCAAGTATTGCCTCGGCGGGCAAGGGATGCTCGCCGCGACGGCTCCTCCAACCGTCCATTCCGCTTGCATTTCAGCGCCTTAGCCTCGCGGCAACGTTGGCACGCAAATGGCAGGCATCCGCTACGTCCGACTCTTGGGGAGCAGGAGATGAAAGGGACGCCGCGAATCGCGCTTGCCGCGCTGGCGATACTCGTCGGCGCCGTCACCACGGCGGCGGCGACCTCGCGCATCAAAGACCTCGCCAATATTGAAGGCATCCGCCAGAACCAGCTGATCGGCTACGGCCTCGTCGTCGGCCTCAACGGCACCGGCGACACGCTCAACAATGCCCCGTTCACCAAGCAATCGCTACAGGGCATGCTGGAGCGGCTCGGCGTCAACATCCGCGGCCAGCAGCTGCGCACCGGCAACGTCGCCGCGGTCATGGTCACCGCCAATCTGCCGCCATTCGCGACGCAAGGCACCCGCATCGACGTCACCGCCTCCGCACTCGGCGACGCCAAGAGCCTCCTCGGCGGCACCTTGCTGGTGACGCCGCTTCTCGGCGCCGACGGCAATGTCTACGCGGTGGCGCAGGGCTCGCTGGCGATCGGCGGCTTCCAGGTCGAGGGCGAGGCGGCGAAGATCACCCGCGGCGTGCCGACCGTCGGCCGCCTGCCCAACGGCGCGATCATCGAGCGCGAGATCGATTTCTCGCTGGGCAAGCTCGGTCAGGTCCGGCTGGCGCTGCGCAATGCCGATTTCACCACGGCGAAGCGGATCGCCATCGCCATCAACGACTATATCGGCTCGCCCGTCGCCGAGCCGCTCGATCCTTCGACGGTCGAACTCACCCTGCCGAAGAAATTCTCGCAGAACCTGGTGGCGATGCTGACCGAGATCGAGCAGCTGCAGGTCCAGCCGGATCTCGCCGCCAAGATCGTCATCGACGAGCGCTCCGGCGTGATCGTGATCGGGCGCGACGTGCGGGTGTCGACGGTCGCGGTGGCGCAAGGCAACCTTACCGTCACGATTTCGGAGACGCCGCAGGTGAGCCAGCCGGCGCCGTTCTCGCGCGGCAAGACCGTGGTGGTGCCGCGCACCCACGTCGGGGTGGTCGAAGAGGGCAAGAAGCTTGCGGTGGTGCAGGAGGGCGTATCGCTGCAGCAAATTGTCGACGGGCTTAATGCGCTCGGCATCGGGCCGCGCGACATGATCTCGATCCTGCAGGCGATCAAGGCCGCGGGCGCGATCCAGGCCGAGATCGAGGTGATGTGATGGCCGGCATTGCCGCAAGTCAGCTCGGCCTGTCGCTCGCCGCCATCGGCTCGGCGCACAGTACGCAGGCGCAGGCCGCCCTCACGGTCAAAGGCAAGGCCAAGGCGGCGGCGGCCAATTTCGAGGCGATGTTCCTGCAGACGATGTTCCAGCAGATGTTCACCGGCATCGACGGCGAGGGTCCGTTCGGCGGCAGCGGCGCGCTCAAGGTGTGGCGGTCGTTTCTCACCGATCAATACGCCCAGACCTTCGCCCGCAATGGCGGCCTCGGCATCGCGAGCCATGTCTATGATCAGTTGCTCGCGCAGCAGGGCGCCGGCGCGTCATGAGCACGAAGATGAGCTTGGTGACGACGCCCGCCGAAGCGGAACAAGCTTGCGCGGCAGCGGCCGGCGTGATCGAGAGGCTGCGCGAGGTGATCGAACGGGAAACCGCACTGGTGCGGCGGGGCGAACTGCGCCATGCGGTGGCGCTCGGGGCGACGAAGGCTGAACTCGCTGGCGAGCTCTTTGCCTGCTGCGAACGGGTGAAGACGCATGCCGGGTTTCTGCTGCAAGCGGCACCGGCAGGCTGCGCCGCGCTCAAGCGCATCGAGGAGGCGTTCCGCGCCGTGCTGCAGCGGAACCTGGTCGCGATCGCAACCGCGCATGCAGTGTCAGAGGGAATCGTGCGCCGACTCTCCGGCGACCTCGCCAAAAAGGCGTCGCCGCAGGTGTATGGGCCGTCCGGCCGCGCCGTCG
>JASHXX010000452.1 GCA_030043335.1 Xanthobacteraceae bacterium | reverse complement strand
ATTGGTTTCGCAAGGTGCTCATGGGGTATGGCGGCGAGGTGCGCACCTGCGAGTACACCAATTACTGCGAGGGCCTCGACCAGAAGCACAAGCCGGTCACCTGCCAGCTCTGGGACAAGCTCCCCTCGGAGCCAGGCGAACGGCGCACGCGTGACGGCAAGCGCCGGCTCACCGCGCCGGCCTGGCAGCCGCCGGATTGAGTTTCAATTACCCCTGCGCCCGTGCGCCGCGCCGCTCGCTCAATTCCACCGCACGATCGGGAATGGTGATGCGCAGCGTCGCGCCGATCGTGCCCTCGACCAGGCGGATGTCGCCGCCATGGGCACGCACCAGCTCGGCGGCGATGGCGAGCCCGAGACCGGCGCCGCCGGTCCGGGTCGAGCCCTGGAACGCCTCGAACAGATGCTCCTGGGCTTTTGCGGAGAACCCGGGTCCGGTGTCGGAGACCTCGATCACCACCACCGCGCCCTCGCGCCGGCCGGTGATGCGGACCTGGTCGCGGCCGGGATCGCAGCAGGTGGCGCGGCTTTCCAGCGCCTGCACCGCGTTGCGCGCGAGGTTGAGCAGGATGCGGAACAACTGATCGTAGTCGGCCTCGACCATGAGCCCGCGCTCGACCGCGCTGATCCAGCGGATCGGCGCATCGGGGCCGAGGCCCAGCGTCTCGTGCACCTCCTCGACCAAGGGCTGCAGCAGCATCGGCTTTCGTTCCGGCGGCGGCTCCTGCAGCCGGCCATAGGACAGCGTCGATTGGCAAAACGCGATGGCGCGCTCGAGCGCGCGCATCAGCTTCGGCGCGAAGCGCTGCACGTCGGGATCGGACAGGCTCGACAGTCGGTCGGAGATGAGTTGCGCCGAGCCGAGCAGATTGCGCAGATCGTGATTGATCTTGGAAACGGCGAGCCCGAGCGCGGCGAGCCGGCTCTTCTGGTGCAGCATCGAGGCGATCTCGGTCTGCATGGTCGCGAGCTCGCGCTCGGCAAAGCCGATCTCGTCGGTGCGCGCCGACGGCGCGATGATGCGGTCGGCGTTCTCCGGATCGGCCCGGAACGCCATCATGTTGGCGGTGACCCGGCGCATCGGCCGCACGAACATGTAATGCAAGGCGAGATAGACCAGCGTCCCGGTGATGCCGGAAATCAAGAGTGAGACGAGCAGCAGATCGACCGAATAGCGCAGCATCGCCTTGCGCAGGGGCGGCTCGTCGAGAATGATCTCGATATAGTCGCCGCCCATCGGCGCCGGGCCGACGACGCGCATCACGGTTTTCTTGTTGACCAGCATGGCGCGGAATGCGTCGACGATCGAATCGAAGGCGTAGATGTGGCGCATGTCGAAATCGTCCGCGATCGGCGGCGGCGCGTCGCCGACTGCAAGCAGCCGCCGCTGCGTGCCCCGCTTCATCGCCACGGCGTGCGCGCCGACGCTGTCGAGAATCTGCTTGGCGAGGCTGTCCGGCACCATGCCGTTCGGCGCCGCGTCGAGCACGAGCGCGGCGGTGTAGGCGCTGGTCAGCCGGTCGTTGAGCCACATCAGCCGGTAAAGCGCGATCGACGGCACATAGATCAGCACTTCCGCGATCATCACGAACAGGATCGTGAAGGCGAGGAGTTTCGCGGAAAGCCCAAAGCGCGGCACCCGGACCGGCCGCGGCCGTATCGGTTGATCATCGCTCATGGTTGGCCTTGCTGCGCCGGTTAACCGAAACGACGCAGCCACCCTATGATGCGACGCACACGCGGTAACGTCAAACCGGGGCTCGAATAGGCGATAGCGGCGCGTTTTCCGGCCTCGGCGTAGCTCGGATGCGGGACCGCAAGGCCGCTGAAGGCCCGGATATTAAGTCCCTCGCTGATCGCCAGGGCCCAGGTCGCGATGCTTTCCCCGGCCTCCGGCCCGACGATGGTGGCGCCGAGAATATTGCCGCTGCGGTCGGTCACGATCTTGATGTGTCCCGCGGTCGTGCCCGCGGCCTGCGCGCGGTCGTTCTCGCGATAGGACCAGCGCAGGACGCGGATGGCGCGGTCGCGTCGGCGCGCGTCGTCCTCGAGAAGGCCGATCTGCGCGAGTTGCGGATCGGTTCGGATCACGCGCGGGACGGCGAGGTGGTTCACCTTAGCCGCCGTGCGGAACCAGCACTTGGCGGAGCACGATCCCGGCGTGGTAGGTGGCGACGTGGGCGAGGGGCGGCGCGCCGGTAACGGCGCTGAGCACAGACGCGCTTGTTGGTCGTGCGCAGGTGCTGGTCGACGACGATGCCTTCCGGCGTGTGGCCGATCCGGGCGGCGTCGAGGCCGAGGCCGTCGAGGCTCGGCCTGCGGCCGGCGGCGAGGAGGAGATGCGAGCCTTCCAGCGTCTCGGTGCCGGCGGCGGTGGCGAATGCGACCTGCACCCCGGCGAACGCCCGCCGCACATTGCTGATCTTGACCCCGGCGTGCAGCCTGACGGGTTCGCGTTCGAGCGCGTCGAGCACGACCGCGGCGCATTCGCCATCCTCGCCGGGAAGCGGCGTTGCCGTTTCAAGGACAGTGACCTCGGAGCCGAGGCGGCGGAAGGCCTGTGCGAGCTCGAGCCCGGCCGCGCTCGCGCCGATGACAATCAGATGACGCGGATAGTCGGCGAGATCGGCGACGGTTTCGCTGGTGAGATGCGGCGTGTCGAGAAGCCCGGGGATCGGCGGAATGGTCGGCAAGGACCCGGCGGCGAGGACAAAGTGGCCGGCCTTGATGCTGAGTTCGCCGACCGCGACCGTTTCGGCGTCGGTGAAACGCGCCGCGCCCTCGATGATGCGCACGCCGAGGCCCGCGAAGCGCTCGCGGCTGTAATTCGGCGCCACCGCAGCGATGACGTCGCGGACATGGCCGCTGACGGTGCCGAAGTCTATACCGGCGTGCACGGCCTTGGCGCCGAAGCGCGCGCCGTCGCGCATCCCCTGGGCGTGCGCGGCGGCGGCGATCAACGCCTGCGCCGGCACGCAGCCGTCCCGTCTGAGAAAACTCGCCGCCGAGTCCGCCATTGTCGACGAGCACGGTCGGCGTGCCAAAAGATGGGGTAATCGGCCGGCGCGTTGTGGATAGTTGAAGATTTGGGGTGCTGCGCTTCAGGCTGATGGTGAAACGAGGTCCGCAGATGCGGCCTCAAGCATCAGAAGGAGAAGCGCAACATTGATCATTTTGTGGGACTGGACGTATCGGTCAAGGACACGAGCGTCTGTATTGTGCGGGACGACGGATGAGGTGAGTTCGCTCGGTCGCTTGGACCTGCCAATGGCAAGGCCGCCCAAAAGATAGTTCCACCTCGTCCTCGGATCCCATGATGGAAAGGCCTTTGTGTCGATTCCGGAGAGAAGCACGCGCCCGCGAGTTACCCCGATGCCGTTATGGTGGATAGTCTGAAAGCGCTTGACCCCTACTGG
>JASHXX010000451.1 GCA_030043335.1 Xanthobacteraceae bacterium | reverse complement strand
TGCGGCCGGCGCGCAAGCCGCGTCGCCAGGAGCTCGCCCTGATAGAGCGGCATCACGGTGTAGAGGCAGGTCTGCCGTCCCGGCGGCAGCTCGATCACGCGCCCGATCCACGGGCTATTGACCCGCGCACCGACCCAAGCCTCGCGGACGAAGGCCGCATGGTAGGTCGCGACGGTCGCAACCTGGGGCTTCGGGAACTTCAACACCACCTCGCCGCCCTCGACCTCATCGACCGCGCCGAACAGCCGGCTATAGCGGCCGTCGGACACCAGCACCTTGAGGACGAACCCGTCGACCGTCTCGCCGTCGACCGGCACCGGGATCAATGGCAGCTGCATGATGGCGGCGCCGATATCGGCGGATTCGGCGGTCGGCAGCTCGACGACGTCGAGCACCAATGCGGTGCTGTTGTCGGTCGAGCCGGCATCGAGCGCCGCTGCAATCAGCGCGCGCGCGGAATCGTCCGACGCCGAGCGCTCGCGCAGGATGTCGGCGATCGCCTCCGGCCAAAGCGCGCCATAGACACCGTCGCTGCACAGGAGAAAGCGATCGTGCAGCGCGACCGGCTGGGTGCCGTAGTCGAGCCGCACCTCGGTCTCGACGCCGAGCGCGCGGTTGAGGATGTTGGAGCGGCCGGTGCCGTCCTCGCGCACATGATCGATGGTAAGGCAGGCGAGGCGGTCGCCGCGCAACCGGTAGGCGCGGGTGTCCCCGACATGCAGCACATGCGCGACGCGCCCGCGCAACACCAGCGCGGTGAAGGTGCATCCCATTCCGGCCAGCTCCGGGTCGCGCCGGCTCTGGGAATTGATCCAACCGTTGAGCGAGCTGATGACGGTCGCCGCCGCCCGGCGCACCTCCATCGTCTCCGGCAGGTCGCAAAACCCGTCGAGAAAGCCGCGCACCGCAGTCTCAGCCGCGACCCGGCCGCCCTTGGCGCTGCCGATGCCGTCGGCGATCGCCGCGACCACGTCGCGGCGCGGCTTCGGCAGCTCCCGGCCGAAAACGGCGCCGGCGAAATCCTCGTTGCGCGGGCGCGGTCCGGTCTCCGAGGCGAAGCCGACGCTGGCTTTGACGCCGGAAAGGCGCTCAGCCATCGCGACGGCTCCGGCCGATCCGGATCGCAGCCGCGGCGGCCTTAGTTCTCCAGCTTGCAGTGGTCATAGAGAAAATTGCCGCCGGTCGCCGAGGCAAGAGTGACGGTCAGATTTCCGGATTTGCGATCGAGCTTGTAGTACCAGCCGTCATTGGCGTCGCGCCACGAGATTTCACTGTCGCTGATATTGGCGGGATTGGAGTCGACGGTGCGGCGATCATAATCGATCTTGATCTGCCAACTCGCGCCGCTCGACACGTTGGTGCAGGTCACCGCGGTTGTGCCGCGCCCACCCTCGGCGTTGGCGGCGGCAGTCGCGAGGCAAACTGCCAGCGTTCCCCCTACGAACACCGAAGCCAAGATCCGCGCCATGACCGAGAATCCCATTGTGTATCTGCCTAATTTTTAATCAGACTGGGGATCTTCTAATCACTGCACAGACGATCTTCACGAAAAAATCCGTCCGGTTGGCTGGCATAAGTCTTGCCACATTACTTAACTGCCTGGCCTGTCTGCCGGAGGCGCGCAGAGGGCACCTGTCTGGGGGAAGCAAATGGCACTCGTACCATCACCACAATGGCTAGACACTGGAGATAACGCCTGGCAGTTGGCGGCCGCAACCTTTGTCGGCCTGCAAAGCATTCCGGGGCTGACCATTCTCTATGGCGGCATCGTCAAAAAGAAATGGGCCATCAACTCCGCATTCATGTCGATGTACGCCTTCGCTTCGGTGCTCATCGTCTGGGTCCTATTCGACTACAACATGGCCTTCGGGCCGCAATGGTTCCCGTTCCTCGGCACACCTAGTTTCGCGACGTCTGCCGTCTTTACCACCGGCCAAGCAACGATTCCGGCGGCGGCCGCCGGCATCCCGCCGATGGCCTTCCCGATGGCGACGCTCATCTTCTTCCAGTTCGTGTTCGCTGCCATCACCGTCATCATCCTGGCCGGCTCCGTGCTTGGCCGCATGAACTTCACGGCATGGATGATCTTCTGCCCGGTGTGGATGACCGTCGTCTACACCGTCGGGGCGTTCAGCCTGTGGGGCGGCGGCTGGCTAGCCGGCATGGGCGTGGCGGACTTCTCGGGCGGCTACGTGATCCATCTCGCGGCCGGCACATCGGGCTTCGTCGCGGCGTGGGTCGTGGGCCCGAGGCTGCAAGCCGATCGCGATCACTTCCCGCCCAACAGCCTCTTAATCACGCTCGCCGGGGCCGGCGTCCTCTGGCTCGGCTGGAACGGCTTCAACGGCGGTGATCCGTACTTCGCCAACGCCGACGCCGGCGCTGCGGTGCTCAACACCAATACCGCGACCGCTGCCGCCCTCCTCGTTTGGACGCTGATGGACAAGATGGCCTACGGCAAGCCGTCGGTGCTCGGCGCGGTCAATGGCATGATCGCAGGCTTGGTCGGCATCACGCCCGCCGCCGGTTACGTGGACGGCTGGGGCGCGATCGCCATCGGCGTGGTCGCCGGCATCATCCCGTGGCTGAGCATGAACAAGCTGCAAAAGATGAACTTCATGTCCAAGGTCGACGATACGCTCAGCGTGTTCTCGACGCACGGCGTCGCCGGGCTCACGGGTGGCCTGATGACCGGCATCCTGGCCAATCCGGCCATGCTGCAATACATCGGCACCGACAAGGAAGCGCCCGGCATCAACGTCACCGGCCTGCTCTATGGCAATGCCGGCCAGGTTCTGCTGCAGCTCGAAGGCGCCCTGTTCATCATCGTGTACAACGCGATCGCAACCTACATAATTCTCAAGGTCATCTCGTTCATCGTACCGCTGCGCATGGATGAGGCGACGCTCAAGGTCGGCGACGACGCGGTACACGGCGAGACCGCCTACGCGATCGGAACGGAAGGCGAGTAATCGCCCCCCGCCTCTTGGGAGCAAAGCTGGCGTGAGGACTGATCGAATCTAGGTGCCTTCGCTTTCACTCTGCTTGCGAGCATGATGGCCGCTCGCAGGTCGGGTTCTGCGCCGCTACTTCCGTCGCGCTGAACCATTGGCGACGCAGCCGTTGCGGGGCCGCCTTTTTGTTGCCTGCGCTGCGGCGCCGCGCCGTGGCGACCGCCGCTCATCTCTGATAGCCTCGCTTGGCCTCGCCGCAACGGATCGCAGGCGATCGCGTTCGTCACGCCATCGTCACGCGGCGTGTTCGGAAGATCGTCGCCCTGCGGAATCCTCGATGCCACGGCTCGCCGTCGTTATGCTGATCCTGACTGCCGCGTTGTCGCCGGCAGCACTGGCACAGGCGCCCGCCTCGCGGCCGCATAATGTCGTGCTCTACGTCGCCGATGGGCTGCGTTTTCGCTCGGTCGACGACAGCACCGCCCCGACCATGGCAGCCATTGCGCGCGAAGGCGTGAGCTTGCGCAACAGCCATTCGCTGTTTCCGACCTTCACCACTGCCAACGCCTCCGCCATGGCGACCGGGCATATGCTCGGCGACACGGGCGATTTCTCCAACACGATCTATGCCGGTTTCGAGGTGCCGAGTTCCGGCAAGAGCCTGACGCCGTTCCTGGAAAGCGACCCGGTGCTCGGCGACGTCGACGAGCATTTCTCCGGCGACTATCTCGACGAAGCCACGATCCTCAGGCTCGCCCGCGCCACGGGCTACAGCACCGCGGCGGTCGGCAAGGTCGGCCCGACCCTGATCTTCGATCACACCGAGCGTACCGGCACGCAGACCATCATCGTCGATGACGCAACCGGCAGCGCCAAAGGCATTCCGTTGTCCGCGGAAATGATCGAGCGGCTCAAGGCGGCCGACCTGCCGCCGGCGCCGCCGCCGCGCGGCGCCAACGCGAACTACATGGGCACGCAGGTCGCCAATGTCGTGCAGCAGGATTATTTCGCTGCGGTAACCGCGCGCGCGATCCTGCCGCTGTTCAAGGCCCGCGACCGGCCGTTCGCCCTGGTGTTCTGGTCGCGTGATCCCGACGGCACCCAGCACTATCAGGGCGACAGCCTCAACGCGCTCGTTCCAGGCATCAACGGCCCGACCTCGCTCGCCGCGGTCCGCAACGCTGACGACGATCTGGCGCGGATCCGCGCGGCGCTGAGCGATCTCGGACTCCTTGAGTCGACCGACCTCATCGTGGTCGCCGACCACGGCTTTTCCACCATCGGCAAACAAAGCCAGACCAGCGCGACCGTGACGAGGAAGTTCGCCGACACGCCGGAAGGCCGCCTGCCCTGCGGCTTCCTCGCGCTCGACCTCGCCCATGCGCTGAGCCTGCCGCTCCTCGATCCGAACGACAACTACAGGGTGATCGCGAGCGGCGAGCGCACGAAATTCTGCAATGGCCTCATCGGCGGCGACAGGGACGCGCCGAAGGTCGTGGTGGCCGCCAACGGCGGATCGGACCTGATCTATCTGCCGGACGGCGACAAGGAGACGGCCAAGCGCGTCGTCAATGCCCTCCTCGCCGAGGACTATGTCAGCGGCATCTTTGTCGATGCGAAGCTCGGCGCGTTTCCCGGCACGCTGACCCTCGACGACATCGCGCTCGAAGGCGCTGCAGTGACGCCGCACCCGGCGATCGCGCTGAGCTTCCGCTCTTTCGACACCGTGTGCGGAGAGCCGGTGCGCTGCACCGTCGAGATCGCCGACACCGTGCTGCAGGAAGGTCAGGGCATGCACGGCTCGTTCAGCCGCGCCGATACCTGGAATTTCATGGCCCTGCAGGGGCCGGATTTCAAATCGCATTTCGTCGATCCGGCGCCGGCCAGCAACGCCGATGTCGGCCGCACCATCGCCCAGCTGCTGCACCTCGACGCCGGCGACAAGGGCAAGCTCGTCGGCCGGGTGTTGACCGAGGCACTGCCCAATGGCGCCGTGCCGGAGGTGACCAGCCAGGTCGTGGCGTCAGAGCCGGCGCCGAACGGGCTCACAACCGTGATCAACGTGCAGATGGTCGGGGCCACCCGCTATTTCGACGCCGGCGGTTTTCCCGGACGCACGGTCGGACTTTCAGCTGCGGCGCTGCCCGGCGCGGCGCGTTGAAGAAACGCCCGGTCCTTACATGCTGAGGCAGGAACGGCCGACGCGCTTACCCTCCGCCGCGATCCAGTCGAGAATGGCCAGATCGACGGCATCGAACCCCGCGGGCAGACAAGAGGCGCTTTCGGGGCTTGGCACCACGATCTGCGAATGCGCGATCACCGCGGCAAGTGTCGCGGGCTCAAGGCCGTGCTGATTGGCGGCTCGCTCCATTGCGTGACTGTCCTTGGCGAGGCTGGCTGCTCAAAGGCGACCATGCGGCAAAGTCGGGGCATCATGCAGTGATCGCGGTCACGTCCGCGCCGGCGCCCCGACGCCAGCAATCGGCCGAAGCAGCTCCGGCAAGTCGTCAGAAAATTCTTCCACGCCCGGGGCCGGCAGCGGCTCAATTCTTCTTGGTTGCTTGCTTATTTCGCACAAATGATGCTGAGTAGAGAGCCTAGTATTGCCGCTCATCGAGAGCTATGTACTGCGCAGAAATACATTCCCGAACATCCCGCATCGGACCAAACGACGGAGGATTTCATGGCGCTCCAGATCGGCGACACCGCCCCGGATTTCGAAGCCGAGACGACCGAGGGCAAAATCCGCTTCCACGATTGGATCGGCAATGGCTGGGCGGTCCTGTTCTCCCATCCCAAGGATTTTACGCCGGTGTGCACCACCGAGCTCGGCACGATGGCCCGCCTCAAACCGGAATTCGACAAGCGCGGCGTCAAGATCCTCGGGCTCTCGGTCGATCCGATCGACAGCCACAAGAAGTGGGCCGGCGACATCAAGGACGTCGTCGGCTTTGCGCCCAACTACCCGTTGGTCGGCGACACGGAACTCAAGATCTCCAAGCTCTACGGCATGCTGCCGGCGAGCACCACCGGCACCTCGGAAGGGCGCACGCCTGCCGACAATCAAACCGTGCGCAACGTGTTCGTTATCGGCCCGGACAAGAAGATCAAGCTGGTGCTGGTTTATCCGATGACCACCGGCCGCAACTTCGACGAGGTGTTGCGCGTGATCGACTCGCTGCAACTCACCGCCAAGCACCGCGTCGCGACGCCGGCGAACTGGAAGCAGGGCGAGGACGTGATCCTCACCGGCGCAGTGACCGACGAGGAGGCGAAGAAGCTCTATCCGCAAGGGTGGAAAACGCCGAAGCCCTATATTCGCGTCGTGCCGCAGCCGCGCTAGCGCACCGGTGAAAACGGACTCGAGAGCGCGGCTTCGGCCGCGCTCTCTTGCTTACGGCACCAGCAGCACTTTGCCGATATTCTTGCGATCCTGAATGAAGTGATGGGCTTGCGCCGCCTCCTCGAAGCGGAAGCTCGCGGCGATCTTCGGCTTGATGATGCCCTGCGCCCACAGCGCGAAGAGCTGCTCGGCCCAGCCCTGGATGCGATCGACTTCGCCCCACATATGGCCGAGATTGACGCCGAACACGGCCTTGTTGGCATTCATGAGCGAGATCGGGTTGAACTGGAACCAGGGGACGCCGGCCAACAGGCGTACGAACCCGATGACGCTGCGCTCCTTGCCGCTCGCCGCCGCGGAGACGCCGAACATGCCGAGCCGTCCGGTCGGCGCGAGGACCCGATAGTCCTTCTTCCACGATTCACCGCCGACGGCGTCGAGAACGAGCTCGACGCCGCGGCCATTGGTGAACGCGCGCGTGCGCGCCTCGAAATCTTCGGTCCGGTAGTCGATCAGGTCATCGACCCCGAGCGCGCGCAATTCGGCGTGCTTGGCCGCGGAGGCGGTGCCGATGACACGAGCGCCGAGATGCTTGGCGATTTGCGTCGCTGCGATGCCGACGCCGCCGCCCGCGGAATGAACCAGCACGGTCTCGCCACGCTTCAAGGCGCCCATCACGACGATGAGCTGCCAGGCGGTAAAATAATTGACCGGGATGGCCGCGCCTTCGAGCGCCGTCATGCCCGCCGGACGCGCGAAAATCTGTGCCGCCGGCACACAGATGGTATCGGTATAGCCGCCGAAGCGCGTCAGAGCGATCACCTCGCGCCCGACCCAACCCGCCTCAACGCCGGCGCCCGCCGCATCGACGCGACCGCTGACCTCGTAACCGGGCACCACCGGAATCGGCGGCTGGTCCGGGTAAATGCCCATGCGGCCCATGATGTCGGCGAAATTGACGCCGCTCGCTTCGACCCGAATCCGAACTTCGCCGCCTTTCGGCTGGGGATCGGGCGCTTCCTTGACCGCGAGAACTTCCGGCGGGCCGGCGCGCGTGATCCAGATCTGGCGCATAAATCACCCCCCAAAATTTCACCGATGCGTTAGGGCGTCGACCTAGGCTACACCAGCTTTTCGCCTTGTCCTGATCGCGTTCTGGTGAGCACAGTCGGCAAGGAACAGGAGTGCGCATCATGAAGGTTCGCGCCGCGGCAGCGTTCGTCCCGGCAAACCGCTGCCAATGACCGCGGTCAGGCTTGACGGCCCGCGCGGGCGAAGTCCTCGTTGAGATCAAGGCGACCGGCATCGGCCAGACCTTCACGCTGATGTGCGAAGGCAAAAGCATCCGCAGCGTCGTCTGTTAATGCGCGAAGCACATTTGGAAACAGGAAGCGTCATGAGCCGCGTCGCCGAATTCAAGCAGCCGCCTTTCGCCGATTTCCTGGGCATCAAGGTCACCCATATCTCGCCGGAAAGAGTGACCGGCGAGCTTCTGGTGCGCGGCGAGCTCGCGACCATGCCCGACATCCTTCACGGCGGCGCCATCATGGCGCTCGCCGACAATATCGGCGCCGTCGCCACGGTCGCGAATCTGCCGCCGGGAACGTCGACGACGACGCTCGAAAGCAAGACCAACTTCTTCGCCGCCATTCCGGTCGGCAATACCGCGCGCGCGGAGTGCACGCCGCTGCATCGCGGCCGCACCACTATGGTGTGGCAGACCCGCATTACCCGCGACGACGGCAGGCTTTGCGCCGTGGTCACGCAGACGCAGATGGTATTGCAGGCCGCGAAAAGCTAAGCCAACGCCCGCCAGGCCGAGCGGCCCTTCGCTCGGTCACTTTCCGGCCAGCGTCTGCGAAGCCTCCGCGAGCTTGAGCGCCAAGCGTGGATCGAGCCGTTTTGCCAAGGCCGCGTGCGCCTCCCGCAAGATCGGGAGCGTCGCCTCGAGTTGCCGCGCGCCTTTTTCGGTGAGCCAGACGGCGCGGCGGCGCTGGTCGCCTTCGACGATGGCGATTTCGACCAATCCCGCCGTCTCGAGGCTGCGCAAATTTCGCGACAGCGTCGATTGGTCGAGCCCGGTGCGCTCGGCGAGGCCGCCAAGGGTATCGTTCGGCGCCGCCGCGATCTGCGCCATCAAGCCGAACTGAGCGATGCTCAGGCCGCTTCCTTTCATGTAGTCTTCGAGGAAATTGGTGATCCGCCGCGCGGCAAGCCGGCTCGCCCAGCCGGCGCACGCCGCAACCGCCGCGCGGGCGTCCCGCACGAGGGTCTTTTCCGGGGCTTGCGGTCGGTTGGCCATGGTTGTATGTATGTATGTACAACATTTGTATTTACAAGGAAAGCCAGTTATGCGCTCGGTTCCGACAGTCAGCTACGGCGTTTCCAAGCCCGAGGACGTCGCCGGCAAGACCGGCAGGCAGATCCTGCAGGCGATCATCGACGGCGAAGTGCCCACACCGCCGATCGCGGATACTTTGAGCTTCCAACTGGTCGAGGTCGGCGACGCCTATGCCGTGTTCGAGGGCGAAACCGGGCCGCACCTGCTCAACCCCTTGGGCGGGGTCCATGGCGGCTGGGCGCTGACCCTGATCGACAGCGCCGCAGGCTGTGCCGGACACACGCTGCTGCCCCCCGACGTCGGCTATGCGACCGTCGAGACCAAGGCCAATTTCACTCGGCCGATTACGGCGACGACCGGGCGGGTGCGCGCCGAGGGGCGCGTCGTCAGCCGCGGCCGCCAGATCATCACCGCCGAGGCCCGCGTGCTCGATGCAGCCGGCCGCGTCCTGGCGCACGGCACCTCGACGATAATGGTGCTCGGCGGCGCCAAGCCGGAGGAGCGGGCGTCCGCGAGCCAATGAGCGCAGCCGAAACCGCCGCAACGCGACCGCGCGGGCTTCGCGTCAAGCGCGCTTACGAGCCTGCCGCGGCCGGCGACGGCCTGCGGGTGCTGGTGGACCGGCTGTGGCCGCGGGGGATTTCCAAGGATAAAGCGCGGGTCGATCTGTGGCTCAAGGCGATCGCGCCGAGCGATGCGCTGCGCCGGCGCGTTCATGACGGCAGATTAAGCTGGAGCGGGTTCGCCGCCGCTTATGGCCGCGAACTCGCTCAGGAGCCGGCGAAAAGCGCAGCCGCCGAACTTCGCCAACTCGTTCGCCGGCAGCGGGTCACTCTCCTCTACGCGTCACGGGATCAGATCAACAACAATGCGGTTGCGCTCAAGCGGTGGCTGCAGCGGAGCGTCCGGGCGCGCCGCCGCACCGCTCACAAAAGCCGATAGAATTTGAGCTTCACACCCGCGGGCTCGCGTTCGCCGGTGCAGACGATGATGGATTTGGTGATCCACGCGTAGCGTGCCGCGCTGGTTTCGAAGAACGTGGCGCCGCGGAAATAGTAGCTTGCCGGATCGACCGGACGCCCGGCGGCGAGCGCCGCGATTACATCCGCGGGACCGTGGCGCAGCGCAAGGTTGCGAACGAAGATCAGCGCGCCGTCGTCGGTGCGCAGCGTATAGCGCGCCTCAAGCTCGGCCACCCCGTCGCCGCGCAACACCTGCCAATCGGCGCCGCCCGGCAGCACGCTGGCGCGGAGCTGCGGCCCGGAAAAATCTCCGCCGGTGATCCGGACGATGCGCCGCCCGCCTTTGCCGACGTCGCCGAGATCAAGCGGCGCGTCCACGGTGACATGCGCTTCGAAGACGAGTTCAAGCTTCGGAGGAGATAATTCGGCTTGCGCCATGGCGTCCTACCAAACCGCTTGTCCACCGGGGGAAAGATACCCGATAGTCGGCGGCTTTCGCCGATCGTCAAGGCTTCGCCCTCCGATTGCCGCTCTGGATCCCCCAATGCCAACAAGCGCCGCACACACGCCTGTCTTTCCGACCACGATCGCGGGCAGCCTGCCGAAGCCGTCCTGGCTCGCCGCGCCGAACCGGCTATGGGCGCCGTGGCGGCTAGACGGCGAAGAACTTGCAACTGCCAAGGATGACGCGACGCTTCTTGCGCTCAAGCTGCAGGAAGACGCCGGCATCGACATCGTCGGCGACGGCGAACAATCGCGCCAGCACTTCGTGCACGGCTTTCTCGAGGCCGTCGAAGGCATCGACTTCGATCGCCGCGTCGAAATCGGCATCCGCAACAACCGGTATAAGGCGATGTGCCCGACCGTGGTCGGCCCGCTGCGTTTGCGTTCCCGCGTCCATGCGCGCGAGGCGCGGTTGGCGCGCGCCCATACTCGAAAGCAGCTGAAATTCACGCTGCCCGGCCCCATGACCATCGTCGACACCACCGCCGACGCGCACTATGGCGACCGGGTGAAGATGGCGATGGCATTTGCCGCGCTCCTCAACGAAGAGGCGCGCTCCCTCGCCGCCGACGGCGTCGACGTGATCCAGTTCGATGAGCCGGCGTTCAACGTCTACATGGATGAGGCGGCCGGATGGGGGATCGACGCGCTCCACCGCGCCATCGACGGCGTCGCCGCGATCAGCGGGGTGCACATCTGCTACGGCTACGGCATTGCAGCCAATATCGAATGGAAGGCGACCCTCGGCAGCGAATGGCGGCAATATGAAAAATTCTTCCCGGCCCTGGCGCGCAGCCGGATCGACCAGGTCTCGGTTGAATGCATCAACTCGCGGGTGCCGGTGCATGTGCTCGAACTGCTGGACGGCAAGGATGTGCTGGTGGGCGCTATCGATGTCGCGGCCGACAAGATCGAGAGCGCCGAGGAGGTCGCGGGCGTGATCGGCGCGGCGCTCAAATATGTCGCCAGGGACAAGCTCATCGCCTGCACCAATTGCGGGATGGCGCCGATGCGGCGGGATATTGCGGTCAAGAAGCTCGAAGCGCTCGCGCGGGGTGCGGCATTAGCACGGCAGAGATTCGGTTAAACACCTCGCCGCGATCACATCATATCCATCGGTCCCCAGAACAGCTCGTCGGCGGTGTGCTTCTGGCTGTCGCTCAGCGCGGCATAGAGAGGTTTCACCGCCTTGTTGATTGCCCGCAGCGCCTCAAGCCGCGCGGCCATCAGCTGTTCGTGCTGATCGAGCCGATCCGGCAAGCCCACCGCAACCGCGCCGTGCCCGCTCATCATCGCGGTGCAATGCGCCAGCATGGCGCTGACATAATCGCTACCGGCAGCGGCGTAGGAATTCCATAGCGCTTCTTGCGCTTCGGCAATCTTCAATTCGCTCTTGATATAGGCGAGATGGCCTTCGACATGATGCGCCATCCCGCACATTGCGTGACCCGGGCCGCCGCCCATCATTCCGGGCCCCATACCGCCGTGACCGGCCATGCCGTGATCCATCGTGCCGTGGTCCATCATGCCGTGGTCCATCATCGGGCCTGACGAATCCTGCCGGGCAGGCTGGTCCTCAGCGCCGGCGCTCCCGGCCATCACTGTCGCAACCACTGCGGCCGCCGCCACAGCCATCTTTATTGATCTCATGACCGTTCTCCTTGAGCGAACGAACGAAAGCCCTCGGCATCCTTTGTTTTCGCGTTCGAGATGCCTTGATGCAAGTCAATGCTCCGGATGCGCGCGGCCATAGTGTCGCAAAAACTACCGCGTCAAACACCAATTTGTCCGAGGAATGTCATGACCGAGAATGTCGGATGGATTGATCGCGTGTTGCGGATCGTCATTGGGCTCGCTCTCATCGCTTTTGCAATGGGATGGGGCGTTCCGGCAACCGGCTGGAACTGGATCGGATGGATCGGCGTCGTCCCGCTACTCACCGCGGTGTTCGGCTTTTGCCCGGCCTACCGAGTGCTCGGGATTCCTACCGGCGCGCGCCACGCCGTTTGAAGCGGCAAA
>JASHXX010000450.1 GCA_030043335.1 Xanthobacteraceae bacterium | reverse complement strand
TGTCGATCGATGACGTCCAGGTCTATCCTTCATCTGGAAGATTGGTCGTCGGCGTGCACATTGCCAAGGCGTCGGATCCAAACGCCGGACAGTGGGTCTACCTCACCGGCGCAGTTCAGGTAGACGCCGACGGCCACGCCGTCCGGCTTTCCGAACTCAGCGCAAGCGACGCAGCGCCTAGAAACGAAGTGACGTCCGCAATCAATCTGGTGCTGGGACAATTGCGCGACAAGTTGAGCGTCGACTATGGCGTCGCGTATCAGAACCTGCTCAACGCCGCCAACGAAAAGCTCACCCAACCGCTCAAGGACGGTTTCCGGATGGAGGGGAGTCTCTCATCGGTAAAGCTGGAGAAAGTCTATTTGCTGGTCGACGGCATCGTGGTCGCACTTCGCGCCGGTGGAGAATTGAAGATGTTGTACGGACAGTGAGACATGGATCGGATTGGGCTCCGCCGCCTCATTCGTCGTCTTCGATGGTGCCGCCAATTGGCACTGGCGGCAATGTTTCTTATTCTTCAGGGGCATGTCGGCGCCGTCTCGGCGCAGACTGAGTTTTATGATGCGCCGCGGTCGATGCTAGCCGGGCAACCCGGCACTGTTGTGCGCCAGCAGCCGATGGACGGTGCCCCGCTCGGCGCGGCTGCCTACCGGGTTCTTTACCGGTCGACCGGGTTGAAGGATGAGCCGATTTTTGTTTCGGGGATCGTCATTGTGCCGCAGGGAGACCCACCGGTCGGCGGCCGTCCCATCGTCGCATGGGCGCATCCGACCTCCGGCATCATCCCGCGTTGTGCACCTTCGTTGGCGATATTCATTTTTCAGCAAATCCAGGGACTGCGCTCGCTCGTCGAACGCGGCTACGTCGTGGCCGCGACCGACTATCCGGGCCTCGGCACGGCCGGACCACATCCGTATCTTGTTGGCGAAAGCGAAGCCCGCGCGGTGATCGATGCGGTGCGCGTTGCCGGCACCATGCCCGGTGCGGGTGGTGGAAGGCGCTTTGCGGTGTGGGGCCATTCGCAGGGCGGGCAGGCTGCCCTGTCTACCGGGGCCGTCACAAAAACCTATGCGCCCGAGCTGACGCTCATCGGTGTGGCGGCGGCAGCGCCGGCGACCGATCTTGTTGCACTGATGAATGACGACATCAATTCGGTAGGCGGCAAGAATATTACGGCCATGACGCTTTGGTCGTGGCACCGCGTGTATGGAGCGGCCATCGACAACATTGTCGATCCGCTCGCGATACCCGTGATCGATCGCTTGGCGCGCGAATGCATCGAGGGTCCGTTCGATCTCATCGAGAGGCAAAGAACCGAAAGGCCGCTCGAGCAGCACTTCCTGATCGTCGAACGGCCAGCCCAGATCGAGCCTTGGCGTTCGCTTCTCGAGAAGAACACGCCCGGCGTTTTGCAGCCAAATATTCCAGTGTTTCTCGCTCAAGGCACCAACGATAAAATAGTAAACCCTGACATCACGCGAGATTATATGAATAAGTTGTGCGCAGCAGGTAGTAACGTGAGGATGGTAGCCTTGCCAAATATCGGCCATGGCCGGGCTGCACAAGCAAGTGCGATCGCAGCAGCAGCTTGGATGACGGACCGGTTCGCGGCCAAAACAGCACCGAACGATTGTTCGAAGTAGTCGTCGGCTCCCCCGGACTGTCGTCTTTTCCGTTTTGAGCGAAGTCGGGTACTGGCGCGCGCTTAGCCGGCGGCGGGCAAAGCTGCTGCCGCGTCCGCCAGCGGCAGCGCGGCGCACGAGCGCAGCTGTGCGCCGGCCGGCAGGGCCGCGGCGGGTAAAGTCGCATACGTGCGGGCTGGCGCTTCCGTGCCGGGCTGCAAGGCGCAGCTTAGCCGAGCCCAAACCCATTGCCACAGCCCGCGGATCTCGCTTGCCGATTTTCCGCGGGGCGCGTATTCCGTGACGCCAAGGCCCCTGCCGAGCGCGTCCTGCTGATCGTTGCGCAGCACGATAGCGGGCAGCGCGA
Organism: Xanthobacteraceae bacterium; assembly: GCA_030043335.1. Taxonomy (GTDB): domain Bacteria; phylum Pseudomonadota; class Alphaproteobacteria; order Rhizobiales; family Xanthobacteraceae; genus BOG-931. The sequence goes on along the minus strand of JASHXX010000450.1, from coordinate 1,738 downwards.
GCACATCTGCGATCTGCAGCGCCACCGCGCGTTCGCCTAGCGAGCCTGCTCCGCCCTTTAGGCGGGCGCTGCGGGCCTGGATCTGATTGAGCACGAAGGCGAACGGCTTTCCGCTTTCGCGTACGGCGGCGAGCGTCGGCGCCGTGGCCTCGATATCGGCCGGGCTCGGGCGCGCCGGAATAAGGCAGAGGTCGGCGGCTGCCATGGCGCCCCTGCAGGCGTCGCTCCAGCCGCCAGCGGTGTCGACGATCGTCAGAGTAATGCCGCAGTGCGCAAGCGCCTGCGCGCGATGAAAGAGCACATATCCGTCATGGACGGTCTCGACCCTGGGCGTCGCCGAGGTGCGGCGACGCCGCCAGTTCGACACCGTCCCCAGCGGGTCGGCTTCAAGCAGGCACACACTGTGGCCGGCTTCCATGGCCGCGACCGCGAGCCCAATGGCGAGCGTGCTCTTGCCGGTGCCGCCCTTGCGCGAAACCAAAGCGACCGTGTACATGGCGCGTTTGCTCATAGCTTGCGTGTTGCGAAGGTACGCGATGACGCACGACAAACGCGACGCTACGAACGCGACACTAACGCCTCAAAAACGAGCGCGCATCCCCTCCCGCATGCCCACAGACTTCGCGGGCGGCTATCCGGGAAGATTGCATTTGCGTCGCTGAATAAATTGTTAACTAATTCTTCGCCTTCCGACCTGTTGCTACGGAGCGGATTTACTGGTCCAACACATGAAGGCCAGCATCTGTTTGAGGGCAGCTCGCGCCCCAAATCAGCAGTCGCTAACGGGGCGGAGAGCAGACAACAGGCCGACTGGTCAAAAAAAGGCCCGGCGTCCAGCGCCGGGCTTAGTTTCAGATGAGCTTCTGGCCTGTAAGGCCGCGCACATCATGCCATGTGGCGGGCTAAGGATACGTAAACGGCGGCGCCTCTGTGGCCGGGTGCGGCGGAACTATGGGGCCTTCAAGTAGCCGGTCGATAACCCTCTTTTGCTAGGTCGCTCGTTCTTTCTTCATGCGCCGGCGGATGGGCGCCGCCGCACGCCGGACACGAGGCGCGCTACGCCGCGGCCGGCTTGGCCTTGATTTGCGCGAGGTCTCGTCCCAGCCAACAAGAGCTAGGCGTGATCTGAGCCGCCGCTTGCGGTGGATGCCCGGGTCGCGCCGGACCGTCGTCGATCCAACCCCGATCTGCGATCGATTGACGACCGCCTTTCACCTACAACGCTCTTTTCCTCTTCAGTGCGCGTGTCAACACCGCTTCGCCGATCTTTGCCCGAACGTCGACCGACGTTCGACCGCCTCTCGTCAATCGCCATGGCTGATCTCCAGAATTCGATTGAGTAATGCTCCTCTATTGCTGAATAGGTGGTAAAAGCTTGTGATATGGCTTTGAGTAGGTGCAAGGGAACCAAGATAAGCTGATGGGATAATCGTTATGTCGCTATTTGGCACAACGCTATACTTTGCCTTTCGGCCAGCGACCGACGCTTTCGGGGCGAAGCGGACATGCGAGGTCGCAGCCTCTGAGAGGCCCCTGTAGTGTTTGATGCTGTGGACGGCGCCCACTCTGCGGCATCGAAGTGCCATAGGGTGGTTGCGTTAAAGCGAACCACTAACGAGGGGAGCCGTCCATGGGCGAGGTTAGCACAATTGGTCTCGATATTGCGAAGTCAGTTTTTCAGGTTCATGGGGTGGATGCTGATGGCGTAGTGATGATCCGCAAGCGGGTCAGCCGAGCG
>JASHXX010000449.1 GCA_030043335.1 Xanthobacteraceae bacterium | reverse complement strand
AATGAAACCGGCCTTGATGATGCGCAGATGCACCGTGCCGGTTTGCGCCTGCGACTGGGTCGACAACGCGCCCAGCAGCACCGCCGCCACGACGGCCACGCCGAATTTCACGATCCGAATGAAGCGCAGCATGTTCCCTCCCGGTTGTTTCCTGCCCGTTGTCGATAGCGCCTTCTCGCGAAAAATCAAAGCCGTTTTCCGGCGCGCGAGGCAAAATCGGCACGATCGGAATTTGACCTGGCTCGGTCCTAAAAGCGCGATAAATTACCGCAGCGGAGGACACGCACAATGGCGTTCGACAAGGGCCATCGCGAGTTCCACACTCTCGATATGCAAAGCGGCTGGCAGACGCCGCCCGGCTATCCCGCCGGATTCAAAGAAAAGATCATCGCCGGTTCGCTTGACGAGACCAACAGGCGCGGCAATCGCACGCGGCTTCTTCGCATCGAGCCGGGCACGTTCTCGACCGCGCCGTTCGTGCACGACTACTGGGAGGAGGTGTTCCTCCTCTCCGGCGATCTCATCGTCGGCAGCGATGCCGCCGGCCGTGGCGGCGAGCAGTTCCGCGACTACACCTACGCGCTGCGCCCGCCCGGCGTCTATCACGGGCCGTTCAAGTCCGAGACTGGCTGCCTGCTGCTGGAGATGCACTATTACGATTGACGGTCCTGACTCAGACCTTGGCCTCCGCACTGCGGTCATAACTGGCGAGCATTTCGTCCACGAGTCCGGTCGCGCGCCCCCAATCATAGGTGCGGAACGAATGGCCGCGGGTGACGAAGCTCGCCCCGGCGTAGAACATCTCGTACTGCAGGTGCCGGGAAGCAAACTCGGAGCCGAGCGCGTCCCAGGCGAGCTTGTAGAATTTGACCTTCTCTTCCGCGCTCGCCGCCGGCGATTGCTGGGTGAGCCCGATCAGCGCGGCGATCTCCGGATCGGAGAAATCCTTCACCGAGGAGGGGAGCGTGATCAGCGCGCCGCCGGCGAGCTCGCGGATCGACGTCACGACGCGCGGATAAAGCTGCTGGGTGAGCACCTGCGCGGTGTAGAGCGTGTGCCGGTCGGGTACGAAATAATCGCCATAACGCGTCCCCTTCGCCTCCATGGCGACGACGAGCGCGTCGACCATGCCGGCCTCGGCGGCAAGCTGGCCTAAGCTCTCGCGAACCTGCGGAAAAGTGAGGATGCCGTTGATCTCAGCGATGCGCCGAGTGAGGCCGAGGAGGAAACGCAGCTTCACCGTGAGCCGGATCATCGCCTGGTAGTTCTGATAGACGTGCGCCGGCGTGGCGTGGAACTGCTTCTGGCACATCTCGATGCTCTCGGCGACGAACAGGCGCCCCCACGGCACCCTGACGTCCTCGAAATAGAGCACCGCGTCGTTTTCGTCGAAACGGCTGCTGAGCGGATTGTCGAACACCGACGTCGCGCCGGCCTCGTAGGATTTGCGCGACAGGATCTTCAGCCCCGCGGCATTCATCGGGATCGCGAACGACAGCGCGTATTTCTCGTCGCCCGGCGAGAGCGGCTGGATGCAAGTGACGAACACCTCGTTCGCCATGATGCCGCCGGTCGCCAGCATCTTGGCGCCGCGCACGGTAATGCCGGCCGCGTCGCGATCGACCACGCCGGCGGTGAGATACTCGCTTTTCTGCAGCGCGGCGGATTTGGAGCGATCGGCCTGCGGATTGATGATGACGTAGGTGAGATAGAGATTGTTGTCGCGCGCGTAGCGGTAATAGTCGGCGAGCGCCTTGGCGCGGTCGCGATCGTAGGCGGCGAACACGTCGAGGCCCATATACATACCGGAGATGCACGAGGCGACATGGTCGGGAGCGCGGCCGAGGAACCCGCAATGCAGGCGGGTCCACGCTTCAAGGCCCTGCCGACGCTTCACCAGCGCCTCGTAGGATTGCGGCAGCTCCCAAATCCGGTTGGCGCGCTCGCCGCCGCCGCAATCATAAGTCATCAGATCGGCGTTTTCCGGCGCCGCCTGGAAATCGTAGAGCGTTCCGATCGACTGGACGGCGCGGGCATAGGCCGGATGGCTGGTGACGTCCTCGACCCTGCCGCCGTCGAGATAGACCGTGCGGTGGTCGCGCAGCGTCGCCGTGTACTCCTTGCCATTTTTGATCATGGTCACGCTCCGGCCGCTTCGCGCCCGGTGGGAACGAAGCCTCATCGCCAAGCGTGAGGCCAACGGAGCGCGGCGGCAACCGAAGAATTTGCGGTGGACCGAGCGCGCCTTGCGGCTCAGCGTCTGTCCAGGACGACGAGCGGCGAATCGCTTATTGAACGATCCGGACGAGGGGCGTGATCGAAAGATCGGAGGCGGCGGTCTCGATCGCGATGAGTTGCGACAACAACCCGAAGATGCGCTTGGTGGTCGCGGCCTCCTGCGGCACGCAATAGTCGCCGTCGTAGAACCAGGTGTGCGAAAAACAATCCGGGCCGCCGCCGTCGCGGACATAGATAAGTTTCCGATCGAGCGACGGATCGACGGTGGACAGCGACGGCGACAAGGTAACGTCTTGGCCGGGCAGCGCCATCGGCGGGCGACGGCTCAGGGGAATGTAGGCGCTCTGCAATGGCTGGAGATGCTCCCGCTCGGCCTTGAGCACGCCGCCAAGGAACTCGAAAACGCCGTAAGCGGAGCGCGGCGTTATCCTGAAGGTGAGCCCGTCAACGGAAAATTTGAAAGTATCGGGTTGCGGAACATTGGACTCCGGTACCGGATTCCAGGTGTCACCGCACCTGGGATTTCCCTGTGTCTTGTACGCATTTCCGAGCTGTTCCAAATCATCCTTTGACATCGCTCGTTGCGCCCGCGCGGCCAGGACGTGGCTGAAGCAGAACCGTGGGAACACGGTGGTTGTCGTCTTGCTGCCGCCCCCTTGGGTACTCCCGCCACCACCGCCCCCTCCGGCCTTGTCGGCGCTCCCGCCTGATTTCTGCAACGTCTTTTCCTCGACCGTGAGGCCTGTCGCGGTCGCGAGCCGGACAAAATCGATAAAGCAACGGTTGCCGGGTACGCCCTTGGGGCAACCATAATCGTTCGGCGGATCGTAGCGGAATCCATAGGTGCCGGAGCCGGCGATAGTGACCTCGACCGAGTCCGTAAACAGCCAGAACAGCATCTCGTGCGAATAGCCCTGGCGAATGAAATAATCCAATGTGATCAAGTCAATCGGCCGCAGAAAACCCTCGTAGAAGGTGCTGGTTTCCTGCGTAGAGACGCTGAAATTCGTGCTGACGGAGGTCGAGTTCGAGGCGGTATTGTTGTTGAAAAGGAAGTCCGTATAAGGCGGCGCGATCGGGGTCGCGCCCTTGAACAGCGGGCCCTCGAGAAAGGTCGGCAAGGAGAATTGCGATATGTTAGTGAGCGACGGCGTAACGTTGGAAACGATGGTAAAGCTGAGCGGGTAGTCGTGGCTTGCTCGCACCAGGTTGAGGAAGATGGCCTCGTCACGAGCCGTAGCCAAGCTCCGGCCGACGGTGTCATAGCGCCTATCGACCGGATCGATAATCGCGCATGCGCTCAACAGGCCGGCGAAACACGCGCCGGCAAGCGATACACGAACCCACATCGACGACCCCCAAAATCCCAAGCTTCTTCTCTCCGCGGTAG
>JASHXX010000448.1 GCA_030043335.1 Xanthobacteraceae bacterium | reverse complement strand
TGCTGATACCTCGGCCACGGCGTTTTGCGGTCAAAACCACATGGGAAACGAATAATGCGCATCGAGCCGGTTTTTCTGTTCGATCTCGACGGCACCCTGGTCGACAGCGTGTACCAGCACGTGCTTGCCTGGAAGGAAGCGCTCGACGCCGAGGGGATCGAGCTCTCGGTCTGGCGTATCCATCGCAAGATCGGCATGAGCGGCGGCTTGTTCACCAACCAGCTCCTGCGCGAGACCGGGCTCGAAATCAGCGCCGAGCGCGTCGAGCGTTTACGGCGGGCTCATGCCGTCGCCTACCAGCGGCAGGCGGCGGGAATTCGGCCGCTTCCCGGTGCGGTCGAGTTGCTGTCGTGGCTGTCGGCCACGGGTGTTCCCTGGGCGATCGCAACCAGCGGCCGAATGGAAACCGCCGCGCTCAATCTCGAAGCGCTCGGCGTCGATCCCGGCCGGGTGCCGGTGGTGACGCGGGATCAGGTCAAATATGCCAAGCCCGATCCCGACCTGTTTCTCGCCGCCGCCGAGCGGCTCGCGGCGCCGATCGAAACCGCCGTGGTCGTCGGCGACAGCATCTGGGACATGCTCGCGGCGAAACGGTGCCGCGCGCTCGGTGTGGGGCTGTTGAGCGGAGGCTATGGTCTCGACGAGCTGCAGCAATCCGGCGCCTTCCGGGTCTACGAAGACCCCGCCGATCTCTTGCTGCGTATCGACGAGGTCGGCGGCCGGCGGTGACGCAGCCCTGCGCCGGCGTGCTTGCTGGTCCCCACGGCCCTATGCCATAGGGAAACCAGGGGGCAGGAAAACGCCGAGCGGGGTCAAGGAATGCCCGACGCTTCGGGCCTCATGCGCGGCAAGCGCGGCCTGATCATGGGGGTCGCAAACCAACGCTCGCTCGCCTGGGGCATTGCCAAGGCCTGCCGCACCCACGGCGCCGAGCTCGCGTTCACCTATCAGGGCGATGCCTTGAGAAAGCGCGTCGAGCCGCTGGCCCAGGAAGTCGGCGGCATCGTCGTCGGCGATTGCGATGTCACCGTGCCGGAGACGATCGATGCCGTGTTCGCGGCGTTGCGCGCGAACTGGGGCGCGATCGACTTCATCGTGCACGCGATCGCGTTCTCCGACCGCGAGCAGCTCGACGGGCGCTACGTCGACACCACGCAGGACAATTTCACCAAGACGATGCTGGTGAGCTGCTATTCGTTCACCGCGGTCGCGCAGCGCGCCGAGAAACTGATGCCGAACGGCGGCGCCATGCTCACGCTGACCTATTACGGCGCCGAGAAATGGATGCCGCACTATAATGTCATGGGGGTGGCCAAGGCCGCGCTCGAGGCGTCGGTGCGCTATCTCGCCGCCGATCTCGGCGTCAAGAATATCCGCGTCAATGCGCTGTCATCGGGACCGATCAAGACGCTCGCCGCTTCCGGCATCGCCGACATCCGCTACATCATCCGCTGGAACGAATACAATGCGCCGCTGCGGCGCAGCGTGACCATCGAGGAGGTGGGCGAGGCGGGCGCCTATCTTCTCTCCGACATGGCGCGCGCGGTGACTGGAGAGGTGCATCACGTCGACGCCGGCTATCATATCGTTGGCATGAAGCATCCGGAGGCGCCCGACATCGCCGCGGTCAAGGATGGCGGCAATGGGAAGGAGTGAAGGCTCGTAACAGCGAGTGCCGGCTCACAAAAAGGCAGCGGCCGGACATTGGTCCGGCCGCTGTCACGAAACACCGCTCGAGGCGCCTCGCGAATACGAAGAGTGACTGCGCGGCCCCAATACGAGGCCGGCGCACAATCACATCTTCTTATCCATCTTCTTCTTCTTCGGCTTTTTCTTCGCGGCCATGATTCATGTCCTTGTTTGCGTGAATGATCCTGCGGCAGGGTTGAGGTCAAGCGCTGTGGGCGTTGTTCGGTCCCTTGGGCCGTCGCCCCCCTTACCGAGAGCAAAGATGCCACAGACGGGCCGAAACCGCAATCGAAATATTGAAAATAACCCTGATTTTTCCGTAGCTTAACGGATATTCAGGTTGCCATTAATGCGCGTTCAGCGAGATGAATGCGACGTGAACGCCAGCCACAATTGCTGCAGCAGGATTTTCTCGGCCGCGAAGGTCTCGGCCAAGAAAAGCGGGCCGGCGGCGGCAAATTCCGGCCATTGGCGCGAAGCCGCGCGCATTTGACCGGTTGCACCACGCGGGCTACCAAGCCGGCGCGGCCTGCACCGCTTCGTTCAGCGCCCATTAGCATGGTGCAGCGCCAAGCCCGCTTGCGCGCCAAGTCGTTCCACCATGTCATTCAATACGTTCGGGCATTTGTTCCGGGTCACGACCTTCGGCGAAAGCCATGGGCCGGCGATCGGCTGCGTGGTCGACGGCTGTCCGCCGCGCATTGCGCTTAGTGAAGCCGACATTCAGCCCTACCTCGACCGGCGCCGGCCGGGCCAGTCGCGCTTCACCACGCAGCGCCAGGAGCCGGACGCGGTCAGGATCCTCTCTGGCGTGTTCACCGATGCAGCGACCGGCCAGCAGGTGACCACCGGTACGCCGATCGCGCTCGTGATCGACAACGTCGATCCGCGCGGCAAGGACTATGCCGAGATCGCGGACAAATATCGCCCCGGCCACGCCGACTACACCTACGACATCAAATACGGCCTGCGCGATTACCGCGGCGGCGGCCGGCAGTCGGCGCGCGAGACCGCAATGCGCGTTGCCGCAGGCGCGATCGCGCGCAAGATCGTGCCCGGCATGAGCGTGCGTGGCGCGCTCATCCAAATGGGCCCGCACCGCATCGATCGCGCGCGCTGGGATTGGGCAGAGGTCGAGCGCAATCCGTTCTTCTGTCCGGACGCGGACAAGGCCGCCTTCTTCGCCGATTATCTCGACGGCGTGCGCAAGGGCGGCTCCTCGATCGGCGCGATCATCGAAATCGTGGCCGAAGGTGTGCCGGCAGGCCTCGGCGCGCCGATCTACGGCAAGCTCGACGCCGATCTTGCCGGCGCGCTGATGAGCATCAACGCGGTCAAAGGCGTCGAGATCGGCGCCGGCTTTGCCGCCGCCGAACTGAGCGGCGAAGCCAATGCCGACGAGATGCGCATGGGCAATGACGGCAGGCCGCGTTTCCTCGCCAACAATGCCGGCGGCATCCTCGGCGGCATTTCCACCGGTCAGCCGGTGGTGGCCCGCTTTGGCGTCAAGCCGACGTCCTCGATTCCCACCTCGCGCCGTACGGTCGACCGTTACGGCCGCGAGACCGAGATCTCGACCACCGGCCGCCACGACCCTCGCGTCGGCATCCGCGCCGTGCCGGTCGGCGAGGCGATGGTGGCGTGCGTCCTCGCCGATCACTATCTGCGTCAGCGCGGCCAAGTCGGCGAACCGCCGGATTGGCCGTTTTCGCCGCCGGCGCGCTGAGCGCACGAGACGCCAAGCAGATGGACGACGCCCACCAACGCATCCGCGCTGCCGTGGCC
>JASHXX010000447.1 GCA_030043335.1 Xanthobacteraceae bacterium | reverse complement strand
CGGTGATCTGGACCAGGATCAGCACCACCAGCGATGAGAGAAACAGCGCCGTGCCGGCGAGGTAGCCCCAATCGAGCGTCATGGTCACGGTGTCGCCGCCGGTCTCCCCAAGCGTCGTCGCCGCGATCTTGATGATCCAGAAAAACGAGCGTCACCTCGGGCACCTTGCTCGCGCGCTGCTCACCGCTCGGGGTCATGCGATGTTCACCTCCGGAGCCGGACACCAGCCTCTAACGCTGCAGCAACGCGATCAGGCTCGAAGTGTCCCAACGGCGGCCGCCCATCGCCTGGACTTGCGCGTAGAATTGATCGACCAGGGCGGTCGCCGGCAAACGCGCGCCGTTCCGCCGCGCCTCGGCGAGGCAAATATCGAGGTCCTTGCGCATCCAATCGACGGCGAAGCCGAAATCGAATTTTCCGGCGACCATGGTCTTGTAGCGGTTCTCCATCTGCCAGGACTGCGCGGCGCCTTTGGAGATGGTGGCGATAAGCTTCTCGATGTCGAGCCCGGCTTTCAGCGCGAAGTGCAATCCTTCGGCCAGCCCCTGCACCACGCCGGCGATGCAAATCTGGTTCACCATTTTGGCGAGCTGTCCGCTGCCGGAAGCGCCGAGGAGCGTGCAGGCGCGCGCGTAAGCGGCGATCACCTTCTCGGCCTGCGCGAACGGGCCGGGATCGCCGCCACACATCACCGTGAGCACGCCATTCTCGGCGCCGGCCTGCCCGCCTGAAACCGGCGCGTCGACAAATTCAAAGCCGCGCTTCTTGGCTTCGGCGTGCAATTCGCGCGCGATCTCGGCTGAGGCGGTCGTGTGATCGACCACGACCGCGCCGCTGCGTACGCCGGCAAAGACGCCGTCCTCGCCCAGCATGACCTCGCGCAGATCGTTGTCGTTGCCGACGCAGGTCATGACAAAGTCCTGGCCCGCGGCGGCGAGCTTAGGCGTCGGCGCGCTCTTGCCGCCATGCTGCGCAACCCATTTGGCGGCCTTGGCGGCGGTACGGTTATAGACAGTGACCTCGTGGCCGCCCTTGACTTTGAGATGCCCGGCCATCGGGTAGCCCATGACGCCGAGACCGACAAACGCCACTTTCGCCATCGTTTCTCTCCATGCACGCGACCCGGATTGCACGGCTCGAAATCCGGGAACTCGATTCCGTTACGCCACCCTCGCGCGGTTCACCCGCAACCCTCGCCATCCGGCCGGCAGCTCGATGTCGGCGTCGGCTGGAATTTCGACGGCAAACTCCCAAGCCGGTCCAAGCGCCATTTGGCGGCGCCAGATATTGACCTGCGACGGCTTGGCGCGAACCGGATCGAGCGCGGCCTGCCATTCGACCCCGCGTGGGCGCGTGAGCCAGACGACGGCCGATTGCGCCGCCGGCAAGGGTTCCCCGGCGACATGCGCGTAAAGCCCGCCATGGCTTTCGTCCGCGAGCGCGGCGACACCGTCATGCGGCGCCTGCATGGAGCCCCTGATCGCGAGCGCATTGAGCGGGTCCAACGCCCAAGAGCCGTCAACGAGATACCAATCCTCGTAGCCGGGCATGTCGCTGAGCCAAGGGACCGGCCCGATCCGGAACGATCGCGCAACGATCAATCCGGGCGGTTGGTGGCGGGGCAGATCGCTTTGGAAGCGCGCCAGCGCCGACTCATAGGCCTCGCGATCGACGTGGGCAAAAGGACGGTGCCAAAACACATAGGCAAGCATGCCCGGAGCCTGCATTGCTCTGAAGTGAAGTCAACCGGGATCGCTGGTTGACCCTCGCCGCGGGCAGTCTATGTAGATCGCAATGCGCCCCGGATCGCCGATCTGGGGATGAGGTATGGCGACGGTGAAAGACGACGTTCTCAACGCGCTCGCCGCGGTATCCGGCCCGGACGGCACGCCGCTGCCGGCGACCGGGAAGCTTTCCGAGATCGTCGCCGATGACGGCAAGGTATTTTTTTCGATCACCGTCGATGCCGCGGCGGTCAAACAATGGGAAAGCGTGCGCGCACGCGCGGAGCGCGCCGTGCGCGCACTGCCGGGAGTGACCTCGGTCATGGTCGCGCTGACCGCGGAACGCGCCGGCGGTCGCACCGCCGAACGGCGACCACAAATGGCGGCTGGCGCGGCGCGGCCTCACGCCGGCGGCGCGCCCGCGCCGGCGGGCATCCCCGGCGTCGCCGCGATCATCGCTGTGGCTTCGGGCAAGGGCGGCGTCGGCAAATCGACGGTCGCCGTCAACCTCGCGCTCGCGCTGCGCGATCTCGGCCTCAAGGTCGGCATCCTCGACGCCGACATTTACGGGCCGTCGATGCCGAAGCTTCTGGCGATCCGCGACAAGCCGGAATCTGCGGGCGGCACGCGGCTCTACCCGATCGTGCGCCACGGCATGGCGGTCATGTCGATCGGCTTCCTCGTCGAAGAGGAGACGCCGATGATCTGGCGCGGGCCGATGGTGATGTCGGCAATCACGCAGATGCTGCGCGAGGTGGAATGGGGAACGCTCGACGTCATGGTCGTCGACATGCCGCCGGGCACCGGCGATGCGCAGCTCACCATGGCGCAGCAGGTGCCGCTCAAGGGGACGGTGATCGTCTCGACGCCGCAGGATCTGGCGCTGATCGACGCGCGGCGCGGCATTGCCATGTTCCGCCGCGTCAACGTGCCGGTTCTCGGCATCGTCGAGAACATGTCGACGTTCGTGTGCCCGCATTGCGGCACGCGCTCGGACATTTTCGGTCACGGCGGCGCGCGGCACGAGGCCGAGCGGCTCGGCGTGCCGTTCCTCGGCGAAGTGCCGCTCGACATTGCGATTCGTGAAAAATCCGACGCCGGGGAGCCGGTCGTCGCAGCCGAGTCGGACGGCGTCCACGCGCAAAGCTTCCGCGCCATCGCCGCGCGCGTCCGCGACGGCCTGGCGGCCGAAGGCCGCCCGGCGCCGAAGATCGTTGTCGAGGCGTGAGGCGACCGCGGCCGCCTGGTTCAACTTTGATCGCAACCTGCGATCAGGCCGTTCGTAGCCGGCGGTCGGCCTGCGGCCTACCGCTACTCCGCCAAAGGCCGGGTGGGTCGGCCATTGGCACCGCCCCCGACCCCCTTGGTTTCGGTGCCGCGGCGCCCCCATCTATGCTAGAACCCGTCGTCCCGGGAGGCCTCTATGGCACAACACCAGACAAAGCCGGCGCTCGACACCGTCGATCCGGTGTGGATGCGCATCCGCCGCGAGGCGGAGGAGATCGTACGGCGCGAGCCGGAGCTCGCCAGCTTCATTTATTCGACCGTCCTGCACAATGAGACGCTGGAAGCGGCCATCGTCTATCGGCTGGCCAAGCGCCTCGACCATGCGGCGCTGCCTGGCGAGCTGATCCGGCAGGCCTACGACGACGCCCTCAAGAGTGAGCCTTCGATCAGCGAGGCGTTCCGGGCCGATATCATGGCGACCGTCGACCGCGATCCGGCGACCCATCGCCTGATCGAGCCGGTGCTCTACTACAAAGGCTTTCATGCGGTGCAGACGCATCGGCTTGCGCACTGGCTCTGGATCGAGGGTCGCCGCGATTTCGCTCTTTACCTGCAGAGCCGGGCCTCTGCGGTGCTCCAATGCGATATCCATCCGGCGGCCAAAATCGGGCGCGGCATCTTCCTCGATCACGCCACCGGGCTTGTCGTCGGCGAGACCGCGGTGATCGAGGACGACGTGTCGATGCTGCACGACGTAACGCTCGGCGGGACCGGCAAGGAAGCCGGCGACCGTCATCCGAAGATCCGCTACGGGGTGATGATCGGCGCCGGCGCCAAGATTCTCGGCAACATCGAAGTCGGTCATTGTGCGCGCATCGCCGCCGGTTCGGTGGTCATCCACCCGGTGCCGAACAACGTCACGGTTGCCGGCGTGCCGGCGAAGGTGGTCGGCCAAGCCGGATGCCCCGAGCCCGCCCGTACCATGGATCAGATGTTCCACGACGAGCCTTGATGGCGGCCGGCGCCGGCCAATGACTGTCGCCACAGCGTGCTGAGGGCGCAAACGGGGAGACACGCGGTGGACGTGCAGGAAGTCAAGAAGCTCGACGCCTATCTCAAGAAGCTGTTCGGCAATCCGCGCCTGCGGGTGGTGCCGCGGCCGAAGAAGGACGACTCCGCCGAAGTCTATGTCGGGGACGAGTTCATCGGCGTGCTGTTCGTCGACGACGAGGACGATGAGCGCTCGTATAATTTTCAGATGGCGATTCTCGGAGCCGATCTGGAATAGCGGATAACGCTCCGCAGGCGAGCGCGGCCGGGCGGCATAACGGCCATCCGATCTGCCGGCGTTATCTATCCTCGATCGGAGGTCCGCTGCCTGCCGGGCGGAGCTGCGCCATAAGTCGGTCGAACCCGGCGGCGACGCTGCGCCAATCTTGCAGCCATACGCGCGGAAACCGCAGTGTCACCTCGGCGGCTTCGAGCGAACGCTCGTGGATGCAGGTGCCCGGTACCGCGCGTACCTTAACGGTGCAACGGGCGAAGAACTGCTCGGGATTGGCCGCCGCGTAAATCAGATCCTCGCCTTCATAGGGCGTCGCCGCGCGGAACGGCAGGATGGCAAGTCCGTCCGCACCGGCGCCCGCTTGCGCCTCGACATAGCGCGGGTAGATGGTGCGAAGCCGCTCGACCGGCGGCAGCACCGCGCTGAGGCCGGCGATGTTAACGAACAGACGATCATTCACGCTTGGCGGCGGCGCGGCCGCCGCATCGCCGTCGTGCGTCGGCTTCTCCGCGGCCGGGTCGGGCGGCGTCAGCGAAGGCCAGGCGAAGACGAGATCGATCCGCTCGTGGGCGCCCGGATAGCGCTGCACCGCGGTGCGGATCGCGCCGGGCGGCACCTCGAAAAGGACGCCGGCGACCGTGACCGGCACGGCGGGCGCGTCGAGCACAGCCAGTATGCTCGGCCAACTCGGCCACAGCACATAGACGAGGAAGGCCCCGATCGCGAGGATCACCGCGGCGAAGACGGCGAATGTCAGCACGAGCACGCCGGCAGCCTTGCGTCCGGATTGGGCGTGAGAAGCCGTGTGCGCTGTCATGCTTGCCCGGTCGGGTGAGCCGAATCAGCGGCGAGTATCGCACGGCTACCGCAGCCCGCGCCGTTAACCGTTCCTTAAGCATTTGGTAGCGGCGCGCGACGCGCTCTGCGATCTTTTTTGCAAAATCGGAGGCGTTTGGAATGCTAGGTGTCGTGCCGCCGGCGGTTTCGCCTGAGGCTATCGAATCCTTTTTCGCCCTCGCCGTGGGTTTTGCCTTTGCCGGAACCTGCGCAAGCGGCTATCGCCTATATGGCGATCACTTCCCGAGCTTCCGTCTCCTCGAAGTCGGACCGACCGCCTCGCGCTTCGCCGCCATCCCGCTGCTGATATTCACCGCCCCTTTCATCATCATGCGCAACACGTTACGCGCGCGGCGCATGGAACGCCGCCGGGCCGAATTCGTCATGGTCGCAACCGTGATCGCGGGGCTGTGGAGCCTGATGTCGGGCACGGTCGTGGTAATGGCGCTTCAAGCGCTGCTCAGCGTCTGATAGTCATTCCGGAGTGCGCGGACGAAGTCCGCGAGCCCGGAAAAGAAGCTGATTGCCGGCGTCGCCGATATTTGCGTCCGCAACTTCAAGCGATTTGCAAAGGGGCTGAAAGCGATCGGATAGCAGCGCGCGGACGGGGCACGGAGCCAAGGCGACAGGTCGTCAGGACATTGTTCCGTCCGCCGTTTCCGTCGCGACTCTCACTTCGCCGATGCCGTTTCGGGCTCGCCGGGAACGCCGGGCGAGCCTGCAATCCGCACCTTGTCGCCCGTGATGATGCCGTCGGGCGGATTGGTGACGACGCGATCGTCGGCCGAAATGCCGGAGGCGAGTTCGACCTCATTGCCGAGATCGCGCGAAATCGCGACCTGCTTGAGAACGATGCGACCGTTGCTGTCCACGGTCGCGACCTGGAGGCCGCGCTGGTTGAAGATCAAGGCGCTCGCCGGCACGTTGATGGCGATCTCCGGGTGGGGCAGATCGAAGCTCACATTGGTGAAGTCGCCGGTCATCAGTTCGTTGCGCGAATTGTCGACGACGAGCTGCATCCGGGTGGTGCCGGAGGCGACGTCGACGGCTTGCGCCGACGCCTCGACGGTCGCCGGGAACGTCCGGCCCGGATATTCGGGCACCGCGATCCGCGCCTTGGTGCCGACCGGGATATTGGGCACGTAGGTTTGCGGCACGTTGACGTAGACGCGCAGCTTGCTCGTCTCCGAGACCACGAACATCGGCGGTCCGCCGCCGGCGCCGGCGTTGATCAGCGCGCCGACGTCGGTGGTGCGCGCGGTGACCAAACCGTCGAACGGGGCGACGATGCGCTTGTATTGCTCGAGCACGCGCAGCCGGTCGAGGTTTGCCTGCGCGGCGCGGACCAAGCCCTGCTTGTTGGAAGCGTCGGACGTGCGCTGGTCGAGATCTTGCTGCGAGATGGCGTAGGTCTTGATCAAGGACTGACCGCGCGTCAGCGTCGTGTCCGCCAGCATCGAATTGGCCTTGGCGCTGGCGAGATTGGCCTCGGCCTGCATGATCTGCTGGTCGAGGTCGGGCGCGTCGATCTCGGCAAGAAGCTGGCCGGCCTTGACCGGCGTGCCGATGTCGGCCTCCCAGCTCTTCACATAGCCGCTCACGCGCGCATACATCTGCGCCTGGGTATAGGCCTCGAGCCGCCCGGGAAGCTCGAGCGTCGTCGCCTTGGCGCGCGTGTCCGGCGGTGCCACGGCCACCACCGGCACCGCCTGGCTCTCGGTCCATTCCTGCAGTTTCGCGTCCGCCATCTTGCGCGTCGTGATGCCCATGATCACGACGACGGCGCCGATGGCGAGCGCCGAGATTGCCGCGATGTACAGTCCACGGCGCGAAATCGTGGGCGGGGCATCAAGCGGCATGCGTTTCTCCAGTGGTCCTGGCGCCCGCCGCGCCGCGACGCCGGTGGATGATGCTGAAGACGACAGGCACGAACATCAACGTCGCTACGGTAGCAAAAAGCAAGCCGCCGACCACCGCGCGGCCAAGTGGTGCATTCTGCTCGCCGCCTTCGCCCAAGCCAAGCGCCATCGGCGTCATGCCGATGATCATGGCGAGTGCGGTCATCACCACCGGGCGCAAGCGGACAAAACCGGCGTCGAGCGCGGCGGCGACCGGATCGCCGAGCTGTTCCAGCCGCTCCTTGGCGAAGCTGACGACAAGAACGCTATTGGCGGTGGCCACGCCCATGCACATGATCGCGCCGGTCAGCGCCGGCACCGACAGCGTCGTTCCGGTTGCAAACAGCATCCACACGATGCCGGCGAGTGCGGCCGGGAGCGCGGTGATGATGACGAACGGGTCGGCCCAGGACTGGAAGTTGACGACGATCAACAAGTAAATCAGCACGATGGCTCCAAGCAGGCCGAACAACAGCCCGAAGAAGGAGTCGTTCATGGTCTTGACCTGTCCGAGCAGGACCACCCGTGCGGTCTTGGGCACGTCTTTGGCGGTCTCCGTCAAGACTTTCTGAACGTCGGCCGCGACGGCGCCGAGATCGCGGTCCTGGGTGGTGGCGTAGAGCTGGATCATCGGCTGAATGTCATATTGCGAGTACACGGCGGGCTTCGCCACTCGCTTGATATCGGCGATCGCTCCGAGCGTCTGCATCGGCGCCCCCGGCGCGGTGATCGGCAGGTTGCGCAGCGCGTTGAGTGAATCGACCTGATACTCCGGCGTCTGCATGACGATCCCGTAGCTGACGCCGTTGGCGGGATTGAGCCAGTATGTCGGTTGCACCTGGCCGGAGCCGGCGAGATTGACGACCATGCTGTTGGTGACGTCGCGCTCGGAAATGCCGACATACTGCGCCCGCGTCCGATCAACGTCGACGTTGAAGTTCGGCGCGTTGAGCGATTGCTGGATGCGAGCGTCGACGAGGCCGGGGATGTGCCGCAGCTTGTGCAGCAGTTCCTCCGCGTAGACAAAATTTTCCTCGAGATGCGGGCCGCGAATTTGCACTTCGATGGGTGCCGGAGCGCCGAAATTCAGGATTTGACTGACGATGTCGGCCGGCAGGAACGAAAATGTCGTGCCTGGGAAGCGGGCGGTAAGCTCCTCTCGCAGCGTGCGAACATACTCCCGCGTCGGCCGATGCCCCTCGACCAGCTTGATCTGGATCTCGCCGTCCGCGTTTCCGATGGTGCCGGTATTGTTGTAGGTCTTGTTGATGCTGCTGATCGGGAAGCCGATATTGTCGACCATCTCCGCGAATTCATGCGGCGGGATGACCTGGCGGATGCCTTTCTCGATCTCAGCAAACAGCCGAGCACTTTCCTCGACTCGCATGCCGACATGGGCGCGCACGTGTATCAAGATCTGGCCGCCATCGACATTCGGGAAAAAGTCGCGCCCGAGATATGGCGCCAGCGCGAACGTGCCGGCGACAAAGGCGAGAAAGCCGGCGACGAAAACGGCGCGGTGATGCAGCGCCATCGCCAGCAGCTCGCGATAGACCAAGCGCGAGCGCTCGAAACACCTCGCAAACGCGTGCTGCAGGCCGACCAGGGGATTGCGTGAGCGCCGCGGCGGCGCGTCCGCGGCGTGCTGGTCGGTCGCCGCGGCATGGCGGCGCAGCATGTATTTCGCCATGGTCGGCACCAGCGTTCGCGACAGGATGAACGACCAGATCATCGCCGACATCACGGCCTCTGCCATCGGCACGAACAGGAAGCGCGGAATGCCGGTCAGGAAGAACATCGGCACGAATACAATGCAGATGCACAGCATCGAGACGAAGGCCGGCGTCACGATCTGCTGGGCGCCGTCCATGATGGCGGTCTCGACATCCTTGCCTTGCTCGAGATGCCAATTGATGTTTTCGATAGTCACCGTCGCCTCATCGACGAGAATGCCGACCGCCAGCGCCAATCCGCCCAACGTCATAATGTTGAGGGTCTCGCCCAGCGCCCACAGCGTCGCGATCGAGCCGAGCACCGACAGCGGGATCGAGGTTGCGATGATCAGCGTCGAGCGGTAGCTGCCGAGAAACAGCAAGATCATCAGGCTCGTCAGCGCCGCGGCGATGACGCCCTCGCGCACCACGCCTCCGATCGCCGCCTTGACGAAGAACGACTGATCGGCGACCTCCGCGATCTTGAGGCTGCTCGGCAGCGACCGCTGCAGCTCGGGGTATTTCTTCTTGACGCCGTCGATCACCGCCAGCGTCGATGCGCCGCCATTCTTCAGTACCACCATGAGCACGGAGCGGTTGCCGTCGACGTGAACGATATTGGTCTGCGGAACATTGCCGTCGCGTACGTGGGCGACGTCGCGGACATAGACCATTGCGCCGTTGACGCTCTTGATCGGCAGGTCGCCGAGCTCGCTGACGACGGACGGGGCGTTGTTGAGGTTGATGGGGTACTCGAAGTCGCCGATTTTCTCGGTGCCGACTGGTGTCATCAGGTTCTGCGCCGCGAGCGCGCTGGCGACGTCCTGACCGGACAGGCCGCGCGACTGCATCGCAACCGGGTCGAGATCGATCTGCACTTGGCGAAACTTGCCGCCATAGGGATAAGGGATGGCCGCGCCCGGCACCGTCACCAGCCCGACGCGCAGGAAGTTGATGGCGATGTCGTTGAGCATCTGCTCGGTCAGGCCTTTGCCGGAGAGAGCAAGCTGGATGATCGGGACCGTCGAAGCGTCGTAGTTGAGAATGAGCGGCGGCGTTGCGCCGGGCGGCATGCTCCGGAGCAACGTCTGCGCGATCGCGGTGACCTGCGAGTTGGCGATGCGAATGTCGGCCCCGGGCTGGAAGAACACCTTGACGATGCCGGCGCCGGTGTAGGAGTTCGCCTCGATATGCTCGATGTCGTTGACGGTCGTGGTCAGCGCGCGCTCGAATTGCGTGACCATGCGGCCGGCCATATCCTCCGGCGGCAGCCCGGTATAGCCCCAGATCGTCGCAATGATCGGAATTCTGATTTCTGGAAAGATATCGACGGGCGTGCGCGAGGCGGCGAGCGGACCGATGATGAGGAGAAGGAGGGCGAGAACGACGAAGGTGTAGGGGCGCCGCAACGCGATGCGGACAATGGCGGTCATGCGTTGAGGGCTCCCCGGCTGGATCACGACCGTCGCCGTGATCAAGGCGAATGTAATAGCCCAATTTCGTCCCCTAAGTGGTAAAAATTCCAACATGTGCCACGACATAGCGGCGCCGCGGCTCGGGGCGCCGGACAACTGCCCAACGTGTTTAGCCCTAAACGGCCCCCGTTGGGTTAGCCCAAAGAGCCATGCGTATAGCTAAAGACAGCCATGCGTGAAAAATCCGCGGTCGGCCTCGGCGGGGCTGCTTCATGTGCACTGGTTTTGCTTACACCCCCGCGGGAGGTCCGTCGTTTTACGCCACTATACCGGATGCCGGCCGTACGTCTTGCCACCACTTGAGGGGGCATTCGGAGCCAGGCATGAGAAATTCTTACGCCGACGCTGTCAGGGCATGCGGTGTGCTCGCGATCCTGGTCGTGGCGTGTTCGGCAGCCGCCGAAGTCCAGCGCTTCCCACGCAGCTTTCGCACCGAAGAGGTCTCGACAGACGGTGCGACGATCCACGTCCGCATCGGCGGCAAAGGGCCGGCGGTCGTGATACTGCACGGGTTCGGCGATACCGGCGACATGCGGGCGCCGGTCGCTGCCGTGCTCCTCCGCGACCATACCGTCGTCGTTCCCGATCATCGCGGCATGGGGCTGTCTTCGCACCCCGAAGGCGGCTACGACAAGAAGACGCAGGCGCGCGACGTCGCGCAGGTGATGGACAGGGTGAACATCGACAAAGCCGCGTTGGTCACTCACGACATCGGCAACATGGTCGGTTACGCCTTCGCCGCGCAATTTCCCGCGCGCGCGACACGGTGGGTCGTGATCGATGCGCCGCTGCCGGGAATCGGGCCGTGGGACGAAATCGTTCACAGTCCGGCGTTGTGGCACTTCAATTTCCGTGGCCCGGACGTCGAGCGGCTGGTCAAGGGCCGCGAACGAATTTACCTCGATCGCTTCTGGAACGAGCTTTCCGCCAATCCGGCGGCGATCGATGAGGCGACGCGCCGGCACTACGCCGAGCTCTATGCACGCCCCGGCGCCATGCATTCGGCGTTCAACCAATTCGCCGCCTTCACCCAGGACGCAGCCGACAACAAGGCATTCGCGGCCAGCGGCAAGCTGACGATGCCGCTGCTCGCGCTTGGCGCCGATCATTCGTTCGGAACACAAATGGCCGACGATGTGCGCTTCGTGGCGGCCGACGTTACCGGCGGCATCATTGCCAATTCGGGTCATTGGGTGATGGAGGAACAGCCGCAGCAGACGACGGCGGCCATCGTCAAATTCATCGATAACAACTGACAAGGCCGCCCGACAGGGCAGCGGAGCTCTGGATTTCCTCGATGCTGCCGACCGCGGCCGCTCTCCTTTTGGCGCGCCGGGCCGCTTTCCTTCCGATCCGCCAATCATTCTTTCCGCAGATCATACCGAGCACCAATCGATGTTGGAAATGCCGCCTGTCACGGCCCAGTTTTGGTTCGACACCAGAGAAAAAGGAGTCAAGGTCATGAAAACTCAGATTCACAGCAGAATTCTCGCAATCGCGGCAGCCTTGATGCTCGGCATCGCGACGACCGGCAGTGCCGCGCTTGCACGCGGCGGCGGTGGCTTGGCGGCGGCGGCTTCGGCGGCGGCCATGTCGGCGGTTTCGCCGGTGCTCAGATCGGCGGTCTCGGCGGCAACTTTGCCGGCGGTCATGTCGGCGGTCTCGCTGGCCCGCATTTCGGTGGTCTCGGCGGCGCCCATGTCGGCGGTCTTGGCGTCGACCGGATGGGAACGCTTGGCGACGCTCGTGTCTCGCATGACATGGGACGCCACCACTTCCGCGGTCTCTACGGCGTCGCGCCGCTCTATGACGGCAACGATTGCACCTGGCCGGACGACTTGACGATTGAAAATTGTCCTGCCGGGTCAGACACGGATTAGGAGCCGGTCGCGAACCGAGATCAGGCGGTTCAGAAACTGGGTAAGCACGGCCATTCCTCGATCTGAAAAAGGTGCGGCCGGCTCCTGGGGGAGAGCCGGCCGCGTGCGAACCCGGTCTGGGGACGGGGAGGGGTGGGGACGTGACCGGGGTCGCGAACTCCTTTTGGTTTCAGCGCGAGGTCGCCGTCGCCGGCGCCGGGCGTGAGTCGCCGAGCGAAATCCACACGTTCGGATCGGCTTGCGACTGGCGCTTCACGAAGCGATAGCCGGTGTCCGACCACAGCAGGATGTCGTCGGTCTGGTTGTCGAGAACGAATTCGCCCTTGTCGGTCTTGACGGTCAGGATAGCGTGGCCGTCGCCGTTTCGGTCGCGCACCACGGTGATGAGCAGCGCCTCGCGCGGCCAGCCGGCTTGCATCAGCATGCGGCGCTTGAGCAGCACGTAGTCTTCGCAGTCGCCATACCCGTCATCGGGGTAGGCCCACTTCTCGACCACGCCGTAATGTTCAAGGTCGGTCATCGGCTTGACATGCGTGTTGGTCCAGAGATTGACGCGCGCCAGATCCTTCCAAGCCTGGGCGGTTAGTACTATGTCGCGCGGCGCGGTCGCATGGTTCGAACAGTCGCGCGGATTTTCTTCGCAAAACTCGATCCACCCGATCGGCGCTCGCGTCGTCTCGCCGAGCGAGATGAATAAGACGCGCTCCTGCGCGGTTCCTGGCGTCGGCGCGGCGAGTACGGCCAGTGCAAAAAGGCTTGCAGCCGCGCTCCGCCCCAAGATCGCTCTTGCACCCCAACCCATGTGAC
>JASHXX010000446.1 GCA_030043335.1 Xanthobacteraceae bacterium | reverse complement strand
GCAGCACGGCCGCGAGCGCGAGCATGCCCAGGTCCGGTTTCGGACGCCGCATGCTGTCGGAGCCGACCGGAAAATGGCGCGCGATGAATGCCGTGGTCGCCTCGCCGGCCGCAAAGGCCGGATGGCGGAGCATCGCGAGGAGGAAGCTACGATTGGTCGTGAGGCCGAACGCGACGGTGTCCTCGAGCGCCGCGATCAACCGCCGCCGCGCTTCCTCTCGCGTCCTCCCGTGGGCGATCACCTTCGCCAGCATGGCGTCGTAATACGGGGTGATGCGCTGGCCAGGCGCGAGACCATGATCGATCCGCACGCCGGCGGCCGACGCCGGACGCCAGTCGATCAAGGTGCCGCTCTGCGGCAGGAAGCCCCTGTAGGGGTCTTCTGCATAAAGCCGCGCCTCGATGGCGTGGCCGCCGAACGCGATGTCGTGCTGCTCGAGCGGCAGCCTTTCGCCGGCGGCGACCTGCAGCTGCCAGGCGACGAGGTCGAGCCCGGTTACGGCCTCGGTCACCGGATGCTCGACCTGCAGCCGCGTATTCATTTCCAGAAAGTAGAATTTGCCCGATCGGTCGAGCAAAAACTCGATGGTGCCGGCGCCGACATAGCCGATCGCCCGCGCGGCCGTGACCGCGGCCTCGCCCATTTGCGCCCCCAATTCGGTCGAGACTGCGGGCGACGGCGTTTCCTCGATGACTTTCTGATGCCGCCGCTGGATCGAGCAATCGCGCTCGCCGAGATGAATGACGTTGCCGTGCCGGTCGGCAAAGACCTGGATTTCAACGTGACGGGCATCGTCGATCGCGTGCTCCAGGATCAACTCGCCCGAGCCGAACGCGCTCATCGCTTCGGAGCGCGCCCGCGCCAGCGCCTCCGCAAGGCCTTCGGCGGAGGCGACGAGCCGCATGCCGCGCCCGCCCCCGCCGGCGGCGGCCTTGACCATCAGCGGAAACCCGATGCGCCGGCCTTGCGCCATCAGCGTGGCATCGGATTGGTCCGGCCCCCGATATCCGGGCACGCAGGCAACGCCGGCGGCTTCCATCAGCGTTTTGCCGCGCGCCTTGTTGCCCATGGCGTCGATTGCCGTGGGCGGCGGGCCAATGAAGACGAGACCGGCATCGGCGCACGCTTGCGCAAACGCGGCGTTTTCCGAGAGGAAGCCATAGCCGGGATGGACGGCGTCGGCGCCGGCGAGCTTGGCGGCGGCGAGCAACGCCTCGATCTTGAGGTAACTGTCCGCTGCCGGCGCCGGCCCGATCCGGACGGCCTCGTCGGCTTGGCGCACATGCAGCGCGCCGGCGTCGGCATCGCTGAACACCGCAACGGTGCGGTAGCCGAGCGCCTTCGCGGTGCGTGCGATGCGGCAGGCGATCTCGCCCCGATTGGCGATCAGGATTTTGCGGAAATTGCTCATGCCGCGGTGCCGTACGCGCCTTCAATCCACCTGCACGAACCAGGAGGGCTTGCGCTTCTCGACAAACGCCTTGGTGCCTTCGCGGCCTTCGGCGCTGCGCACCGCCGCCGCGAAAGCATCGGCTGCGTCGCCGAGCAATTCCGCCATCGGGGTCGGGCCGGCGGCGCGCAGCATCAGCCGCTTGGTGGCGGCGACCGCGCCGGGCGCGCAGGCGAGCACCTGATTGCTGGCATCGCGCACCGCCGCGTCGAGCGCGGTGGCATCGAGAACGGCGAGATGCGCAAGGCCGACCTCACGGGCTTCCGCGCCGCTCAGCCGCGCGCCGGAAACGCCGAAGCGCCGCGCGGCCGTGAGCCCGATGCGCTTGACTACGAACGGCGAGATCGCGGCCGGGACGACGCCGATCTTCACCTCGCTCATGGCGAACACGGCGTCGGCGGTGGCGATGGTGACGTCGGCGACGCAAGCAAGCCCGAAGCCGCCGCCCATGGCGAAGCCTTCGACAGCGGCGATCACCGCCTGCGGGGCGGCGTTGACCGTTTCCATCATCGTGCCGAAGCGCCGGTTGTTCTCCTTGACCTCGTCGGCCGCGCCCGGCGGCGGCGCCTCGCGTGCGGCGGAAAGATTCCTGATGTCGGCGCCGGCGCAGAACGTGCCGCCGGCGCCGCGCAGCACCACGACGCGCACCGCGCGGTCGTCGGCGATCGCTGCGAACGCCGCCAGGATCTCCGTCACCATCTGCTGGCTCAGCGCGTTGCGCACCTCGGGCCGGTTAAGCCACAGATGCAGCACCGGGCCGCGCCGGTCGAGCCGGATGTGCGAGGTCTGCGGCAGCTCAGCCATGAACGGCTTTCTGGTCGGGCGCGTTCGAGGTGCCGGGCAGCGTGCCCATCAGCTTGCAGATGATGCTGAGCATGACTTCGTCGGCGCCGCCGCCGATCGAGCCGAGCCGCCCGTCGCGGTAGGCGCGGCTCACCGGCGTCTCGTTCATGAAGCCCATGCCGCCCCAATATTGCAGGCAGGAATCGCTCACCGCGCGGCGCAGCCGACCGGAGGTGAGCTTGGCCATCGAGGCGAGCCGGGTGACGTCGGTGCCGGCCAGGTAAAGCTCGCAGGCGCGATAAATCAGCGAGCGCAGCAGCTCGATCTCGGTCGCGAGTTCGGCCAGGCGGAAATGCACGACCTGATTGTCGAGGATCGATTTGCCGAATGCCTTGCGGTTGCGAGTGTATTCGATGGTCTGCTCGATCAGCCGCTCCATCGATTTCAGAGTGGCGGTAGCGCCCCATAGCCGCTCCTCCTGAAACTGCACCATCTGGTAGATGAAGCCTTTGCCTTCCTCGCCGATCAGATTGCGGCGCGGCACCCGGACATCGTCGAAAAAGATCTGCGCGGTGTCGGAGGAGCGCATGCCCATCTTGTCGAGCTTGCGCGCGATCTCGACGCCCTTGGTCTTCATCGGCAGGCAGATCAGCGATTTGTTCTTGTGCGGCGCGCCTTCGGAGGTGTTGGCAAGAAGGCACATCCAGTCGGCCTGAACGCCGTTCGTGGTCCACATCTTGCCGCCATTGATGACGTAGTCGTCGCCATCCTTGCGCGCGGTGGTCTTGATCGAGGCGACGTCGGAGCCGGCGCCGACCTCGGAGACGCCGAGGCAGGCGACGTAGTCGCCGGAGATCGAGGGCGCCAGAAACTCGCGCCGCAGCTCATCAGAGCCGAACCGGGCGAGCGCCGGGGTCGCCATGTCGGTCTGTACGCCGATGGCCATCGGCACGCTGCCGCAGGCGATGTTGCCGAGCTCTTCCGCCATCACCATCGCGTAGG
>JASHXX010000445.1 GCA_030043335.1 Xanthobacteraceae bacterium | reverse complement strand
ACGACGTGCAGATTTACGTCGCCAGTCAAAGTTCGGGAGGCTCGAAACAAAGTACTGTGAAGGTCGAGGACATCACTGAGCAAACTGTGCAGGAATATCTATGCGCCCTTATCAAAAAGCTTGTGGCGGAAGGGTCACCCGACGACGCGCATCGATTAGGCAACTGATAAGGAAAACAGTCTTTCCTTATCAGTCTCAAGCCGATGGATTTTGCTACGCCCTTGAAGAGTCTTAAGACCTCAAACCGTCGCCGTACCGGCAAATATGCTTTTCTTGAGGATGGCGTGTATGCCCCAATTGCCGTCGACCACCTGAGTCACGCCGAAGTCGACGCCAATGGACATGAGTGAGATCGCTTCGTCCTCGCTGAGCCCCTTGGTTGTCATCAGGAAGCTGCGCATCTTGCGAAACGCATCCCTCAGCGCGAGATCAATCGAGGATTTTTTGTAGATGTCCTGCTGCGCAGTGGCGCCAAGCTCCTGGAGATAATTGGCAAAGCTGAAGCCATGCATCACCCACTCGTCCTGAGTTTCGAGCAGCGGATAGTTCAGGCCCGCGAGAGAGCCTGTCAGCGTATTCTGTTTGTGCAGGATCAGCTGAAGAGTTCCGGTCAGCGACATTTCGATAGCGGTGCCGCACAATTCCGAGTCGCCTTGCGCAGCGTGTGAATCGCCCACCGAGAACAGACCACCTGGCACGGCGATTGGATAATACATGGTCGCGCCCTTGCCGACTCGCCAGTTATCCATGTTGCCGCCGAAATAACTCGGCGGAATCGAGTCAACGATGTCCGCTTCCTTAGGCGCCACCCCCATCACGCCAAAATGTGGCCGGATCGGAACCCGCACATTCTTTAAAACGTTGTGGTTCTCCTGCACGATCGAGTGGTCGACCGGCACGCCAGGATAGTCGATGATGTTATGGACGACGCCATATGGATCGGTCTGCGGCACCCAACGGAAGTTGTAGACCGCCTGCGCCCAGTTGCGCTGGCCGCTGGTGTCAATTTCGTAGATCGTGCAAACCTCGCGCGGCTTCGGGTCAGTGATCAGGTCGTGGTACTGGAATCCCCACCAGGCTGCTGCATTGCTGCCGAACGACTTGCCGGCATAGGTCGGATTGGCGCAAGGCCGCGGCTTGACGTCCATGATGCGAACTTCGAGGATGTCGCCGGGTTCGGCACCGCGGATAGCGACTGGACCGGTGCAGATGTGCACACCATAGCCCTCGCCGGCGCCGCGCTTGCCGTCCATCGGCCCGGCGCCCCGTCGATTGACTCCCTTCTTGTCCTTGGTCCAAAGGTAGATGCTCTCGACACCGGGATCGCCCTTGACCATGCGCTCGATATCGTCACCGGCGTGGTGCGTCACAGCCTCGATGGTGATGTAATCGCCCGAATCCACTTCAAGTTGCGGCTTCAAGAGCTTGCTGAAGTAGCCCCAATGCACGGTGTCGGAGTTGGCCGGTAGATAATGATAGGTCGGTTGACCGGGACGCGTTTGCGCCGACGCCGGAGTCGCCAGCGTGCCGCTTGCGGCCCACGCGGCCGCGCCGCCTCCCGCCACGAAGGCGCTCTTAAGGAAGCCTCGCCGTTCATGATCGAGATCCTCGAGCAGTTTCTGTCGATGTAGATCAAAATTTGGGCAGCTTTGATCGTCTCCTGAGCACATCGTGGTAGCTCCCAACTGCAGTTGGCCGCGTCGATGCGAGTAAAGTGCACCTAAGCAATCCGGATGCCAGAAACGGTCGGCAATCGGCTTGCGCGGTGCTGAAAACCTTGCGCGCCGAGTGCGCCTCTGAGGCGGCTACTTCGGCGAAGGCGAGACTTTAGACCAGAAGCTCACATGAGTCGACTCCGCATCGGCTTGAGAACGAACAAGGCCAATCCAACCACCACGAAATTCATCATCGCGGTCAGCACAAAAACCATATGCCAGCTGCCACTTGCCGTCTTGATGATGTTTGAAACAGGAACAAGGAAGGCCGAAGTTCCCTTCGCCGTGTAGAGCAGACTGAGGTTTACCGTCGCGAATTTCGTACCAAAGCTGTCTGTGCAGGTTGCGGGAAATAGGCTGAATATCTCGCCCCAGGTCAGGAAGATCAACGCAGCGAAGAGAATGAAGGCCCATGGGGCCGTGCCAAGGGAGCCCAACAGCCAATAAGAAACGCCACCGATTCCGAATGCGATCGCCATCGTAGATTCACGGCCGATGTGATCCGAGACCCACCCGAACAAAGGACGGGCGGCGCCGTTCGCGAGATTGTCGATAATGAGTGCGACAGTCAAAGTAGTCGCGCCAAAGACAACAGCAGAGTTACCGACATTGAGATCGTTAGCGATCACCGCAATCTCCGCTGTCGCCATCAATCCGCTGGCCGATACCATTACGAACATGATGTAAAGTAGCCAGAACACCGGCGATGACAGCACTTCCTTGGGCGTGAAGCTGCGAGTTGACTGCATCACTTTAGGAACGGGAATCGAGGCCGTCTCGGCAAGCTCCGGCCCACGCAAGAAAAACGCCAAGACAACAACCACACCGCCCTGAACCAGCCCAAACCAAAGAAACGCCGTTTCATAGTTGTAGGTCTCGATTACATGGCGAATTGGAATGATGGTTAGAGCCGTACCCGCACCATAACCCGCCGCGGTGAGGCCGACCGCAAGACCGCGCCGGTCGGGAAACCATTTAACCGCGAGGCCGACAGCGGTCGCGTAGACCGCGCCACCGCCGACCCCAGCGAACGCTGACCCCAGGTACAGCATCGATAACGATTCTGCCCCTGCATTGATGGCCCACCCGATGGCAACCATGATGCCACCGAATGCGACCATGATCTTGGGTCCGCGT
>JASHXX010000444.1 GCA_030043335.1 Xanthobacteraceae bacterium | reverse complement strand
ATCGCCGCGCCTATCCGCAGACCGCGCTTACGTTCAATCTCGGCCATGATCGGCCCCACCAGGACACCTCGACCGAATTCCACACCGAAAGCGGACCGCTCACGCTTGTGCCCCTGCCCGGCCGACGCTCGAGCCTCGTCTGCGTGCTCGAGCCGGCGCGCGCCGCGGCGCTCGCATCGATGAGCGACGCCGAGCTCGCCGACGAGATCGAGCGCCGCACCCACTCGCTTTTCGGCAAGATGCGCGTCGAAACCGGCCGCGGCATGTTCCCGCTCGCGGTTGAGACCGCGCATTGCTTTGCGCGCGAACGCATCGCCCTTGTCGGCGAGGCGGCGCATGTGGTACCGCCGATCGGCGCGCAGGGATTAAATCTCGGGCTGCGCGACGCGGCGACGCTGGCCGAGCTTATTGCCGACGCATGCCGGCAGAAACTCGACGTCGGCTCGCCGCGCCTGCTCGCGCGCTATGACGCGCAGCGCCGCGCCGACGTGACCAGCCGGCGGATCGCGATCGATCTCTTGAACCGCAGCCTGCTCACGGATTTCCTGCCGGCGCAGGGCGCCCGCGGCCTCGCGCTCAATCTGGTCGAACGCATCGGGCCGCTGCGCCGCGCGCTGATGCGTGAGGGCATAGCGCCGGCTGGCTCGCAGCCGCGGCTGATGCGCGGCGAGATGGCGTGAACAGGCGCCAGCCGCACGCCGCCGCACCAAGCGATGACGAACTGTCGCGCGCGCCCGTTATTGGTTCCGGATCTTCTTTCGCGGGTGTGCCGTGTCGGCTGGGGCGTTGTAGCCACTATCGTAGGCCGGGGTCCCGCCAATTAGCGCGTTGCCGCCGCCGCCCGCGCTGCCTCCGCCACCACCAGCCCCGCCGCCTCCGCCACCACCGCCCCCGCCCATGGCGTCAGCGACCGTCGCCCCAGCGACCATCGAGGCTGCAAGCAAAACAGCAGCGAACATCTTCAACATGTTTTTCTCCGTGTTTGACTGGCGCCTTTTTGATGAGCCGCGAGGCAGAGACCGCGGCGACGACAAGCGCCGCTCAAAGCAAATTTGCGCATCGCATCAAAATTCTCAAATTACGAATGAGTTAAATTCTGACAGTTAAGTCAGCGTCGCGCTTGGTCGTGCGGTCGACGGGAACGACCATTTTACGGCATGCGTGCGGCAAAATCCTCGTGGTTTGTCGGCTGGTGCTGCCGGAAAGCGCGCCGTTCCAGGGCCGAACTGACTTCAAAAACGGCTTGGCGCGGTTCGGCTGTCATTCTACCGTCATCCTGTCCAACCACGGGATTGCTCGCATGAAGCTGCCGCGCAATTTTTTCAAGCCGCTCGCGATCGGCGCACCGGCGCCGTTGCGAGAACTGCCGGTCAGGCTCGAGCGCATGATCCATTTCGTACCGCCGCATCTCGAGAAGATGCGCGCCAGGGTCCCGGAGCTTATTCATCAGGTCGACGTTGTGCTCGGTAATCTCGAGGATGCGATCCCGGCCGACGCCAAGGCGGCGGCGCGCGCCGGCTTCATCGCTATGGCGAAGGCCTGCGACTTCGGCGCGACTGGATTGTGGACGCGAGTCAATGCGCTCAATTCGCCCTGGGTGCTCGACGACATTACCGAAATCGTCGCCGCCGTCGGCAACAAGCTCGACGTGATGATGCTGCCGAAGGTCGAAGGCGCGTGGGACATCCACTATCTCGACCAGCTTCTCGCCCAGCTTGAAGCCAAGTACGCCATCAAAAAGCCGATCCTTATCCACGCCGTCCTCGAAACCGCCGAAGGCGTCGACAACGTCGCCGCCATTGCCAGCGCCTCGCCGCGCATGCACGGCGTCAGTCTTGGTCCGGCCGATCTCGCTGCTTCGCGCGCCATGAAGACGACGCGGGTCGGCGGCGGACATCCAGAGTACAAGGTGCTGGCCGACCCGGCGTCGGGCGCCGCGGCCGACGCGCCGCGCGCGACCTATCAGCAGGATCTCTGGCACTACACCACCGCGAAAATGGTCGATGCCTGCGCCGCCTCCGGCATCAAGCCGTTTTATGGTCCGTTCGGCGATATCGCCGACACCGCGGCATGCGAGGTCCAGTTCCGCAACAGCTTCCTCCTGGGCTGCGTCGGTGCCTGGACGCTGCATCCCAACCAGATCCCGATCGCCAAGCGGGTGTTTTCACCGGATCCGGCGGAGGTCGCTTTCGCCAGCAAGATCGTCGCCGCGATTCCGGACGGCACCGGCGCGGTGATGATCGACGGCAAGATGCAAGACGACGCCACCTGGAAACAGGCGAAGGTGCTCGTCGACCTTGCCCGGCTCGTCGCCGCAAAGGATCCCGACATGGCGGCGCGGTACCGGCTATAAGAGGCGCGTGCATCCCTCAAACATCGTTAGCTTTGTGGCATGAGTCGTGCATAATTAGCGGGCATGATGAACATGGACATGCATGATCGATCAGTGAACAAACGTTCAGCACCCTGCCAGCGGCCCGCCGCAATTGCGTTGCTGCATGTTTGATCGACTAGCTGCCGGATGCCGGCAATCATGAACAAGATTCGCAACGCCAAATATCAAATCGGCCAGGTGGTCCGCCACCGGCTCTATCCGTTCCGTGGCGTCGTGTTTGATATCGATCCGATTTTCAGCAACACCGAAGAATGGTATCAGGCGATTCCCGCCGAAATCCGCCCGCACAAGGATCAACCATTCTATCACCTGTTCGCCGAGAACGAGGAGACCGAGTACATCGCTTATGTCTCGGAGCAAAACCTGCTGCCGGACAACAGCGGCGAGCCGGTGCGGCATCCGCAGGTCGCCGAAGTATTCGTGCAGGACGGCGATGGCCGCTACCGCCCGCGCTCGGCAATGATGCACTGAATGGACGGAATTTAATAATCCGGTGGCCGCTCAACCGTTTGTCGGCGCCGCAACGCTCCGATAATTTGACCCGTGACACGTATTAATTGCGCGTGAGGCTTCGCCGGCCATACGGCTCGCCTTCAGCCTGTGGGGCACAGATTAACCGGCGCCGTTGCGGCGATGGCGGTTCTGTTCGGTCTCGCCGGCGCCGCGAACGCCCAGTCGAAGGTCGCGCTCGTC
>JASHXX010000443.1 GCA_030043335.1 Xanthobacteraceae bacterium | reverse complement strand
CCTCGACCAGCTTGCGCACCACCTCGACGGTCTTCGGCGGGCTGTAGCTGTCGTCGCGGCTGATGAAGTTGATCTTGCGGCCGTTGATACCGCCCTGCTCGTTGATCATGTTGAAATAAGCGGTCTCCGCCTTGCCGATGACGCCATAGGCCGAGGCCGGGCCGCTATAGGGCATGGTGTTGCCGATCTTGATCTCGATATCGCTGGCGCCGGGCCCGTATTGGCCGGCCGCGAATGCGAGGCCGCTGACGAACACGACGCCGGCAGCCGAAAGGGCTCTCCCAAGAGTCCGTCTCATTTTGTCGTAACTCCGATTTTCGCCTGTGCGATGGTTGCAATCTCCATACTAGCGATATTACAGGTAGCTTTAAAGACTGGCGGCATCCGAACGGTAGAGTCCGCGGCGGATCGTTAACCGCCGTTCGGAGAACATCGGACCAAAAAGCCGCCGGATCGTGGAACGCCATTCCTTGCCGCACAAATGGTTTTAGTGGAAACTTGCACAAGACCGTAACCGACGGTGGAGGCGCCGGTGGACATCGTTCCGTTGGGTCCGGGCTTCGGCGCCGAATTGGGCGGCGTCACCATCGCCGAAATTGCCGCCGACGATGCCGCATACGCCGAAGTGCACGCCGCGTTCGAGGAGCATTCCGTCCTGGTGTTCCGCGGCCAGGAGGTGAGCGACGACACGCAGCTCGCGTTCTCGCGCCGGTTCGGGCCGCTTGAGGTGACCAAAGTCGGCTCGCTCGGCGCCGGCACCAATCTCGTGATCCTGTCGACCATCGACGCCGACGGCAAGGTCGTGCCGGAAGATCATCTGTTGGCGCTGCGCAACAAGGCCAACCAGCTCTGGCACACCGACAGCACCTTCAAGGCGGTGCCGGCGCTCGCCTCGGTGCTCTCGGCGCGGATCATTCCGGCGCGCGGCGGCGAGACCGAATATGTGTCGACGCGGCTCGCCTTCGAGCGGCTGGCGCCGGCGATGCGGCAGCGGCTCGAACAATCGTTCGCCTGGCACGACTACGCCCATTCGCGCGGCAAGATCGCGCCGGATCTCGCCAGCGCCGCCGAGCGCGCGGCGCTGCCGCCGCAATGCTGGCGCCTGGTCTGGAAGAACCCGGCGAACGGCCGCAGCGCGCTCTACATCGCTTCGCACGCCTGCGCGATCGAGGGCATGGAGCAAAACGCGGCGCAAAAGCTCCTCGACGAGCTCGTCGAAGCGGCGACCGCGCCGGGGCTGAGCTACGTGCACACTTGGCGCGCCGGCGATGTGCTGATGTGGGACAACCGCGCCACGATGCATCGCGGCCGCCCCTGGCCGGCGCACGAGCCGCGGCTGATGATCCGCACCACGATTTCGGCGACCGCGGCGGATGGCGTCGAGAGCGTGCGCTTTCCGCCGCAGCAGGCGGCCGAGTAAAGTTTTGCCGCGTCAGCGGCCGCCGGAGACCGGAACGATCGCGGCGGTGACATAGGCGGCCGCCGGCGAGACCAGAAACCGCACGCAGCTTGCGACCTCCTCCGCCGTGCCGGCGCGCGCCATCGGCACGGTCGGCGCCATGCGTTCGACCCGCTCCGGCAGGCCGGCGGCGGCGTGGAGTTCGGTGTCGATCAGTCCGGGCGCCACTGCGTTGACGCGGATGCCGTCCCTGGCGACCTCGCGGGCGAGGCCGACGGTCAGCGTGTCGAGCGCGCCTTTGCTGGCGGCGTAGTGAATCCATTCGCCTGCGCCGCCGAGCTGCGCGGCGCGCGAGGAGACATTGACGATCGAGCCGCCGACGCCGCCGCGACGCGTCGACATCCGCCGCACCGCTTCGCGGCAGCACAGGAATGCGCCGAAGACATTGACCGCGAACACGCGCTCGAGCGCCGCGGCGGTGAGCTCCTCGAGCCGGCTCACTCCCGCGGTAAC
The DNA here is from genome assembly GCA_030043335.1 of Xanthobacteraceae bacterium. Taxonomy (GTDB): domain Bacteria; phylum Pseudomonadota; class Alphaproteobacteria; order Rhizobiales; family Xanthobacteraceae; genus BOG-931. The sequence continues at coordinate 2,499 of JASHXX010000443.1, read as the reverse complement.
CCCGCCATTGTTGACGAGTACGCTCAAGGCACCGAAGTGCTGGTCGACGGTCTCGAACAGCCGCATGACCTCGCCCTCCTTGGCGACGTCGGCCGCGACAGCGATGGCGGCGCCGCCGGTGGTGACGATCTCGGCAACCGTCTGCGACGCCGCGCTCTTATCGGCGGCGTAGTTCACCGCGACGGCGTAGCCGTCGGCGGCGAGACCCTTGGCGATCGCGGCGCCGATGCCGCGGCTTCCGCCGGTGACGATGGCAACTGCGGTAGTCTTGGCCATTCCTCAGCTCGCAACAGATGACCGGCAACGCCGCGCTTGCGGCCAAGCCGAACAACCTCGATCACACGTGCAGCACCACGACCTGGCCGCCATCGGCGACGATGGTCGCGCCGGTGATGTAGCGCCCGGCATCGGACGCGAGCAGCAACAGCGGTCCGTCGAGATCGCGCGGCTCGCCAAAACGGCCCATCGGGATCTGGCGCTTCATCGCCGCGCCCGGTCCGGTGGTCAGATACTCGTGATTGATCTCGGTGATGATCCAGCCGGGCGCAATGGCATTGACGCGCACGCCCTTGAAGGCGAGCTCGAGCGCGAGATTCCTGGTGAGCTGGATCACGCCGGCCTTGGCGGTGGCGTAGCCGATCACGCCCTTGTCGGCGGCCATGCCGAGCACCGAAGCGATGTTGACGATGGCGCCGCCGGTGCCGGCGGCGAGCATGCGGCGGGCGCCCTCCTGCGCCCAATAGAACACCGCGTCGAGATTGGTGGAAAGAACGCGCCGCCACTCCTCCTGCGTCATCTCGACGGCGCGGCCGGCCTGCACGACGCCGGCATTGTTGACGAGGATGGTCACGGTGCCGAAGGTCTGTTCGGCTGTGTCGAACGCACGCTGCATCGCCGCGCGGTCGCGCACATCGGCCTCGATCGCGACGGCGCGGCCGCCGGCGTTTTCGATCCGCGACCGAAGCGCGGCGAGCCGTTCGGCGCGGCGCGCCACCAAAGCCACCACGGCGCCGTTCTCGGCGAGGACCTCGGCAAACCGCACACCGAGCCCGCTCGATGCGCCGGTCACCAGGGCCACCTTGCCGGTGAGGTCGAAAATCTGTGCAGCGGCCATGACTATCCCGTGACGCCCGTCCGTTCGAAATCCTCGCGTCCCATTCGACCTATCGCCCGGAGCGTCGAGCTACGTGCCGAGTCACATGGCCCGTATCTGGCATTCTTTGTTCGGGATGGTTCCAGTTTCATCACTCGCCGGCAACCTATGCTATTTCGCCGCTTCTAAGGCCGCAGCAGCCGATCTAGTATCATGCGTCTGTTGCCAGCGAGACTTGCCGAAACCGATCATTGTCGCGCCAGGATAAACGTCACGCCAGGATAAACGCCGACGGCAACGGCACGAAACAGATTTATCTCGAAGGGTCGCATCACCGCCGCCGCGGGCGCCGCCGGTCTTTGGTTCCGGACTGAAACATCGCCGCCGCTGCGACGGCGGGATGCCGCCCCGCCATTCGATCGACAGCCACGAAGGAGACCGCCAATGCCCGTCAAAACCGCCCACCCGCGAACGACGCCGCTCGATACCCCGACCGATCTCGACGCGGCCGCCGTCCGCGACCTTGCCGGCGCGCTCAACATCCTGCTTGCCGACATGTTCTGCCTGTACCTGAAAACCAAGAATTTCCATTGGCACGTCTCCGGACCGCATTTCCGCGACTATCACCTGCTGCTTGACGAACAGGCCGAGCAGATTTTCGCCACCACCGACGACATCGCCGAGCGGGTGCGCAAGATCGGCGGCACGACGTTGCGTTCGATCGGCCATATCGGCCGCCTGCAGCGAATCGCGGACAACGATGCCGACTACGTCACGCCGCAGGACATGCTGGCGGAGCTGCGCGACGACAACAAGCGGCTGACCGCCGCCATGCGCGAGACCCACGGTTTGTGCGACGAGCATGGCGATGTCGCCACCGCGAGCCTTCTGGAAAACTGGATCGACGAGGCCGAACGGCGCATCTGGTTCCTGTTCGAAGCGACCCGCGTGCGCGGCGGCTGATCTCACGGGCTGGCCTCAGCCGTTCAGTACGGAAGAGACGACGCGGCGGCGGAAACCGCGTCGGCTTCACCGTTGCTGAAAATCGATCTGTGCTATCGTGCATCGACCTCGATGACCGACGGATCGAAACCAGGGCGTCACATGGCCGCCACCAGGAAGGAAAGCGACAGCCACGGCGAAGTCGAAGTGCCGGCGGACAAGCTGTGGGGCGCTCAGACCCAGCGCGCGGTCGAGCATTTCAGCATCGGCCGCGATCTGATGCCGCACGAAATGATTGCCGCCTATGCGATCTTAAAGAAGGCTGCCGCCGCGGCAAACCACGCCGGCAAGAAGCTCGACCGCGAGCGCAATGCGTTGATCGCGCGGGCCTGCGACGAGATCCTCGCCGGAAAGCATGACGACATGTTTCCCCTGCATGTCTGGATGACCGGCAGCGGCACCCA
>JASHXX010000050.1 GCA_030043335.1 Xanthobacteraceae bacterium | reverse complement strand
GGCAAGCGGTTTAACCCTTGCACCACGATCTTTCGCCGCTTGTCGAACTCGGCGACCATTTTCGCCACGGCGTCCTGCGGACCGGTCAGCGCCGCCAGACCCGCATATTGGGTGGCGGCGTTGACGCAGGAATGCAGATTGACGGCGAGCTTGCGCGCATAGTCGTAGAGCTTGTCCGGCCACACCGCATAGCCGAGCCGCCAGCCGGTCATGGCGTAGGTTTTCGACCAGCCGTTGAGCAGGATGAGGCGGTCGCGCAGCGAAGGGTATTGCAGCAGGCAGACATGGGTCTCGCCGTCATAGAGCATGTGGTCGTAGATCTCGTCCGACATCACCGCGACGTCGGGATGGCGAGCGAGTCCGGCGACGAGCTTGTCGACCTCCGCCTTGGGCGTGACGCCGCCGGTCGGATTGGCCGGCGAGTTGAGGATGAGGAGCCGGGTCTGCGGGGTGATCAGGGCGAGCGTTTCTTCGGCGGAGAAGGCGAAGCCGTTCTCCTCGCGGATCGGCACCGGAACCGGCCGCGCGCCGGTGAATTCGATCATCGAGCGGTAGATCGGAAAACCCGGATCCGGATAGAGAATGTCGGCGCCGGGCTCGCTGAACATCAGGATCGACATGAACATGGTCGGTTTGCCGCCCGGCATGATCATGACCTCACCGGGCGAGACCTTGACCTTGAAGCGCTTGCCAAGGTCGGCAGCGACCGCTTCGCGCAGCGGCAAAATACCGACCGCCGGCGTATAGCCGTGATGGCCGTCGCGCAACGCCTTGACCGCGGCCTCGACAATGAAGCCCGGCGTGCGGAAATCCGGCTGGCCGATGCCGAGATTGATGATGTCTCGACCCTGTGCCGCAAGCTCCGTCGCGCGTGCGAGCACGGCGAACGCGTTTTCCTCGCCGATGCGATCAAAGGCGGCAACGGTTCTCAGCATGGCGGCGGCACTTCAGCCCAATTGTCCCGCAAAGGCAATCGACATATCTATGCGGGCGGGGAGAAAGCGCCCGGGAGACGGCAATGACGACAGGCAACGGTTCGCAGCGTCCGCAAGGACGCCGGCTACGCTCGCAATTGTGGTTCGACAATCCCGACAATCCGGGCATGACCGCGCTCTACCTGGAGCGCTACCTCAATTACGGCCTCACCCGCGCCGAGCTCACCTCGGGCAAACCGCTCATCGGCATCGCCCAGACCGGCTCCGATCTCAGCCCCTGCAACCGCCATCATCTCGAGCTTGCCAAGCGCGTGCGCGAGGGCATCCGCGCGGCCGGCGGTGTAGCGCTCGAGTTTCCCGTCCATCCCATTCAGGAAACCGGCCGACGCCCGACCGCGGCGCTCGATCGCAATCTCGCCTATCTCGGCCTGGTCGAGGTGCTGTACGGCTATCCGCTTGACGGCGTGGTGCTGACGACCGGCTGCGACAAGACCACACCCGCCGCCCTGATGGCGGCCGCAACCGTCAATACGCCGGCGATCGTCCTCTCCGGCGGACCGATGCTCGACGGCTACCGCGACGGCAAGCGCGCCGGCTCCGGCACCGTCGTCTGGCAGGCACGCGAGGACCACGCCGCCGGAAAAATCACCTACCAACAATTCATCGATATCGTCGCCGCCTCCGCGCCATCGATTGGCCACTGCAATACCATGGGAACCGCTTCGACCATGAATGCGATGGCCGAGGCGCTGGGCATGTCGCTTCCCGGCTGCGCCGCGATCCCCGCGCCGTACCGCGAGCGCGGCCAGATCGCCTACGAGACCGGCATGCGCGCCGTCGAGATCGTACGCGAGGACCTGAAACCCTCCGACATTCTCACCCGCGCCGCCTTCGAGAACGCGATCGTCGCCTGCTCGGCAATCGGCGGCTCGACCAACGCGCCGATCCATCTCTGCGCCATCGCCCGGCACATCGGCGTCAAGCTTGAGATCGAAGACTGGGAGACCATCGGCTACGACGTGCCGCTGCTCGTCAACATGCAGCCGATCGGCGAATATCTCGGCGAAGATTATTTCCGCGCCGGCGGACTGCCGGCGGTGATGCGCGAACTCCTCGCCGCGGGCCGTATCCACGGCGACGCGCTCACCATCAACGGCAAGACCATGGCCGACAATGTGGCGCGGGCGCAGGCGAGCAATTCGACCGTCATCCGGCCGTACGACAAACCGCTCAAGGCGCGCGCCGGCTTCAAGGTGCTGCACGGCAATTTGTTCGATTCCGCGATCATGAAGACGAGCGGCATCTCGGACGACTTCCGCCGGCGCTATCTCAGCGATGCCAAGGATCCGAACGCGTTCGAGGGCCGCGCGGTGGTGTTCGACGGGCCCGAAGACTATCACCGGCGCATCGACGACCCGGCGCTGCAGATCGACGAACGCTCGATCCTGTTCATGCGCGGCGCCGGCGCCATCGGCTATCCGGGCTCGGCCGAGGTGGTGAACATGCAGCCGCCCGCGGCGTTGATCAAAAGCGGCATCACCTCGCTGCCGTGCATCGGCGACGGCCGGCAGTCCGGCACCTCGGGCTCGCCGTCGATCCTCAACGCCTCGCCCGAGGCCGCCGCCGGCAGCGGGCTGGCCCTGCTCAAGACCGGCGATCGCGTGCGCGTCGATCTCAACAAGGATACGGTCGACATGCTGGTGCCGCCGGCCGAATTGACCGAGCGCGGCGCCGCGCTGAAGAAGAACGGCGGCTATCACTATCCGGAAAGCCAGACGCCGTGGCAGGAGATCCAGCGCGCCATGGTCGATCAGCTCGGCGGCGGCATGGTTCTCGAGCCGGCGGTCAAATATCAGCGCGTCGCGCAGAAATCGGTGCCGCGCGACAATCACTGACTTTGCGAGTATTGCAATGAGCGCCCGTCCGTCCGTCGCCGACAAGCGCAAGAACTTCCGCAAGCTGCACGAGGCCGGCTGTTTCGTCATCCCCAACCCCTGGGATGTCGGCACCGCGCGCTACCTCCAAGGCCTCGGATTCAAGGCGCTGGCGACAACGAGCGCCGGTCACGCCTTTTCGCTCGGCTACCCCGACGGCGCGCAGAGCCTCGACGTCGTGCTCGCGCATTACCGCGAGATCGCGGCCGCGACCGACGTTCCGCTCAACGCTGACTTCGAGAACGGCTTTGCCGACGATCCCGACGGCGTGGCCGCGAACGTCACGCGCTGCGTCACGACCGGCGTTGCCGGGCTGTCGATCGAGGATTCGACCAAGGGCGGCGCAAAACCGCTCTATGATCTCGACCTCGCCGTGGCGCGGATAAAGGCGGCGCGGGCTGCGGTCGACCGCGCCGGCGGCGATGTCGTGCTTACCGCGCGGGCCGAGAACTTCATCGCCGGCGTACCTGACCTTGAAGATGCGATCCGCCGGCTTACCGCCTACAAAGCGGCCGGCGCCGATTGCCTCTATGCGCCGGGCATCAGAACCCGGGAGCAGATCGAGGCGGTAGTGAAAGCCGCGGCGCCGCGACCGGTGAATTTCCTCGCCGGCCCGTTCGGCTTCACGGTAAGCGACATCGCGGCGATGGGAGTGCGTCGGATCAGCGTCGGCGGCTCGCTGGCGCGGGTGGCGATGAGCGCGTTTATCCGCGCCGCGACCGAGATCGCCAAGGACGGCAAGTTCGACGGTTTCGCCGGGCTTGTTTCCAACGTCGAGCTGAACAAGTTCTTCAGCGAAGACCGCAAGAAGCTCTCATCGTGACCGACGCTCCCCGACCGGTCGGATCGCCGGTTGATCTTTCCCCGGCACAACCGCCCGGTCCGGTGACGTTGACCGGCCGCTTTGATCTTTCCCCGGCACAACCGCCCGGTCCGGTGACGTTGACCGGCCGCTACGGCCGCGTGGCGCGGCTCGACGCCGCGCGCGACAGCGCCGGTCTGTGGCAGCTCCTGCGCGGCCGTGACGAGGTCTGGACCTACATGTCCTATGGGCCGTTCGCGGACGAGCGCGCGTTCTCGGGATGGCTCGCGGAGCGGGAGACGCTGAAGGACCCGTACTATTACACCGCACTCGACTCTGACGGTCGCGCGCTAATGCCTGATGACACTGATGGAAGTCCGCCCGGTCATGCGCGTCGTCGAGGTCGGTCATATCGTCTACAGTCCCGCGCTCCAGCGCACGCGGCTCGGCACCGAAACTCAATACCTGCTCGCGCGTTACGCATTCGAGACGCTCGGCAATCGGCGCTACGAATGGAAATGCGATTCGCTCAACGCCCGGTCGCGCCGCGCCGCCGTACGCTATGGCTTCGTGTTCGAGGGAATTTTGCGCCAGCACATGATCGCCAAGGGCCGCAACCGCGACACGGCGTACTTCTCCATACTCGACAGCGAATGGCCGGCGCGCAAGCGCAACTTCGAACTCTGGCTTCGCCCCGAGAACTTCGACGGCGGCGGCCGGCAACGCCTGAGCCTTGCAGAGCTAAACCGGCAGGAAGCGTGAGGGGGGGATGAGCAACCGGCTGAACGGCAAAGTCGCCTTGGTCACGGCCGCCGGTCAAGGCATCGGCCGGGCGATTGCGGAAAAATTCGCCGACCAAGGCGCCAAGGTGATCGCCACCGATCTCGATCCGAACAAGCTGCAGGGCTTGCGCGCCAAGCTGCGCAAGCTGGACGTTTGCTCACAAGACGACGTCGAGGCGCTCAGCCGCGAGACCGCACGCGAATTCGGGCCGCTCGACATTCTGGTCAATTGCGCCGGCTATGTGCACCACGGCACGGTGCTCAATTGCTCCGACAAGGATTGGGACTTTTCCTTCGACCTCAACGTCAAATCGATGCACCGCACGATCAAGACCTTCCTGCCCGGCATGCTGGAGAAGAAGGCAGGCTCGATCGTCAACATTTCCTCGACCGCGTCGTCGATCCGCGGCGTGCCCAACCGCTACGCCTATGGCGCAACCAAAGCCGCTGTGATCGGGCTCACCAAGGCGGTGGCGGCGGATTTCATCACCCGCGGCATCCGCTGCAACGCAATCTGTCCGGGCACGGTCGAGTCGCCTTCGCTCGGCGAGCGCATCGCGGCGCTGTCGACCGAGACCGGGCGGTCGCGCGAAGCGGTGCGGCAGGACTTTGTCGCGCGCCAGCCGATGGGGCGCCTGGGCACCGCCGAGGAGATCGCCTGGCTCGCCCTCTTTCTCGCCAGCGACGAGGCAAGCTACATTACCGGGCAGGCGCACCTCGTCGACGGCGGGATGGCGCTGTAATCATTATCGGTCTCCGACGCCAGCGCATGCATATCCTCATCACCGGCGCCGCGGGCATGATCGGGCGCAAGCTGACGGCGCGCCTCCTCGCCGATGGCGCGCTCAACGGGCGGCCGATCGACCGGCTGACGCTGGTCGACATCGATGCCCCGCAACGGCCCGACGGTTTGGCCGCGCGCACGGACTGCCTGGCCACCGACCTCGCCGACGCGGCCGCGGCGACGGCGGCGATTGCCGGCAAGCCCGAAGTGATTTTCCATCTCGCCGGCGTGGTCTCCGGCGAGGCCGAGCTCGATTTCGAGAAGGGGATGCGGGTCAATCTCGACGGCTCGCGCGCGCTCCTTGAAGCGATTCGTGCCGTCGGCGGAAACTACCGTCCGAAATTCATTTTCGCCTCCTCGATCGCCGTGTTCGGCGCGCCGTTTCCGGAGGCGATCCCCGACGACTTCCACACCACGCCGCTGACCTCCTATGGCACCGAGAAGGCGATCGTCGAACTCTTGCTCGCCGATTACACCCGTCGCGGCTTGCTCGACGGCGTCGGCATCAGGCTGCCGACGATCAACGTGCGGCCGGGCCACCCGAACAAGGCGGCATCCGGCTTCTTTTCCTCGATTATCCGCGAACCGCTCAATGGCGAGGAAGCGCTACTGCCGGTCGACGACACCGTCCTGCACTGGCACGCCAGCCCGCGCGCGGCGGTCGGCTTTCTCATCCACGCCGCCGGGCTCGACGACGAAAAGATCGGACCGCGCGTGAACATCACCATGCCCGGTGTCGCCTGCACCGTGGCCGAACAGATCGCCGCGCTGCGCCGCATCGCCGGCGACACGGTCGCGGCGCGGATCCGCCGCGCGCCGGATCCCTTGGTCCTGCGCATCGTCGCTGGCTGGCCCAAGCGATTCGACCCACGCCGCGCGCTCGCGCTCGGCTTTCGCGCCGAAGCCTCGTTCGACGATATCATTCGTGTCCATATTGCGGACGAGCTCGGCGGTAGGATCGCGTCCTGACGCCCGACGCGGCGCTTCCCTCTTCCTCGCCTGCGGTCGAGCTTCTACGTGTGCGGCATGCGTTTTGGTTCCAAACTCGTCACGGCTACGCTCGCCCGCCGCTACAACCGCTTCCTCGCGGACGTTGTATTTGATTCCGGCGACATGGCGACGGTCCACGTCGCCAATCCGGGCCCGATGACCGGCCTCGATCGGCCGTTCTCCCGGGTCTGGCTCTCCAATTCCGGCAATGAGCTGCGAAAGTTTCCTTTGACCTGGGAGCTTGCCGAAGCCGATCTCGGCAGCGGTCCGGAGCTCATCGGCGTGAATACGACGCAGACGACCCTTCTCGTCGCCGACGCCCTTGCCGCCGGACAGATCCCGGAATTGCGTCAGTACAAATCGGTCCGGCGGCAGGTGAAATACGGCGAAAGCGCGCGTATCGACTTTTTGCTTGAAGACCCGGCATGCCCGCCCTGCTATCTGGAGGTCAACACCGTGCACTTCATGCGCCGGCCGCGCGTCGCCGAGTTCCCGGACGCCGCTACCGATCGCGGCGCCGCGCATCTCGACGAGCTCGCCGCCTTGCGGTTCGCCGGCGCGCGCGTGCTGTTGCTCTTCGTCGTGCAAATCGGGTCGGCCGATCGGCTTACCATCGCTCGCGACATCGACCCGGCCTATGCCGAGGCCTTCGAGCGGGCGCGTGCCAGAGGCCTCGAGGCGCTGGCGTGGCGCTGTCGCATGAGCGCGGATTCGATCGAAATGGCAGCCCCGATCCCGATCGAGGGCTAGCACGTTCCCATGCGGGCCGATTGCTTGCTTTGGGCGCCGGCATGCTTACATTTGCTGGAGAATCGGGCGGTTTGCCGCCGCCCGCCCCGGGGCCAAAACTTAACCTGCCATGACCTATGTTGACGCGGCCCTAGCGCCGCTGCGCAAAACCGGACAAATCAAGATCCACGGGCCGGCGGCGTTTGCCGGCATGCGCAAGGCCGGGGCGCTCGCGGCCGAATGCCTGGACATGCTGGCCGGCGAGATCCGGGCCGGGGTTTCCACCGAGCGGATCGACCGGCTCGTGCTCGAATTCGGCCTCGACCACGGCGCACTGCCGGCAACGCTGATGTATCGCGGC
>JASHXX010000442.1 GCA_030043335.1 Xanthobacteraceae bacterium | reverse complement strand
TGAGCAGGTCGGCAATGACCTTCTGCGTCGTTCCGTGCGGCAAGGCGCAGAAGGCAAGGTCGAGCTTGAGCGCTGGCCAGTCCGCGGCCTCGACCGCGGTGAGCATCGGCAGCGCGTAGGGCGCGAACTGCGGAAACACCTCGGCCATCGGCTTACCGGCGCGACGGTCGGCGGTGAGCAGCACGATCCTAACGCGCGGATGGCGCAGAAGAAGCCGCACCAGCTCTGCGCCGGTGTAACCGGAGGCGCCGAGGATTCCGATCTTGGCTTTGCTTTCCTGTGCAGGCATGATTCAACCTTAGCCGTTTCGTTGATCAGGCCGAATCCGCGAGCAAGTCTATCAGGAGGCGTGCCGCGCGGAACCGGCGGCACGAGCTTCTGCTCTTTCAGTCGCGCAAGCGCGCCCGTGCCGCGTCATCGAGGCGGCAGCGGCGGCGCAAAGCGATGGTCGAACGGCCGACGAGCATGGACGGCGATATAAGACCGCGCTCCCCAAGCGTCAAATGCGCTGATGGGTTTGCCCCCTAAATGGCATAGTCGGCGTCATAGTGTGCTGATTCGCGGACCTCGTTGCGCCGCGGTCGGCGAAGCGCCACATCAGCAGAGAATCGAGTGTAGGATTCCGGGGCAAATCTTGGGAAAAACAGCGAAAAAATCGCCGGCCGAGGACACCTCGGATCTGTTCTCCGGGGCGCCAGCCGCGCGCCGCAGCGCCGGCCGCCGCACCGCGCCCGCTCGCGGCTCCGCCGCCGAGTCCGGCTACACCGCCAAGCACATCGAAGTCTTGGAGGGGCTTGAGCCGGTGCGGCGGCGGCCGGGCATGTACATCGGCGGCACCGACGAGAAGGCGCTCCACCACCTGTTCGCCGAAGTCATCGACAACGCCATGGACGAGGCCCTCGCCGGCCATGCCGATTGGATCGAGGTTGAAATGGAGGCGGACGGCTTCGTCACCGTCAACGATAACGGCCGCGGTATCCCGGTCGACCCGCATCCAAAGTTCCCGAAAAAATCCGCGCTCGAAGTGATCATGTGCACGCTGCACGCCGGCGGCAAATTCGACTCCAAGGTCTACGAGACCTCGGGCGGCCTGCACGGCGTCGGCGTGTCGGTGGCGAACGCGCTGTCGGAGCGGATGGAAGTGGAAGTGGCCCGCGGCCAGAAGCTCTACCGGATGGCGTTCGAACGCGGCAAGCCGAAGACCAAGCTGCAGGACGCCGGCAAAGCGCCGAACCGCCGCGGCACCAAGGTGCGGTTCCGGCCCGATCCGGAAATCTTCGGCGCCAAGGCGCATTTTCGGCCCGAGCGCGTGTTCAAGATGACGCGCTCGAAGGCGTATCTGTTCGGCGGCGTCGAGATTCGCTGGTCGTGCGCCAAGGAGCTGCTGCGCGGGGTCGAAGGTGTGCCCGAGGAGGCGACGTTCCATTTCGCCGACGGGCTTCGCGATTATCTGTCGGAGACGCTCTCGGGCGCGACGCTGGTGCATCCGGACATTTTCACCGGCAGCGCCGGCAAGACCGGCGCCCATGGCGCGGTGCAATGGGCGGTGGCGTGGACCGCCGACGCCGACGGCTTCCTCAACTCCTACTGCAACACCATCCCGACGCCGGACGGCGGCACCCACGAATCCGGCCTGCGCTCGGCGCTGCTGCGTGGCCTCAAGGACCACGCCGAGCGCGTCGGCCAGGGCAAGCGCGCCGGGCCGATCACCAGCGAAGATGTGATGACGGGCGCCGGCGCCATGCTCTCGGTGTTCATCCGCGAGCCGGAATTCCAGGGCCAGACCAAGGACCGGCTCGCCACCGCCGAGGCGCAGAAGATCGTGGAACAGGCGATCAAGGACCCGTTCGACCACTGGCTCGCCGGCAATCCGCTGCAGGCCAACAAGCTGTTCGACTTCGTGGTCGAGCGCGCCGAGGAGCGCATCCGTCGCCGCCAGGAAAAGGACATCGCGCGCAAGACCGCGGTGCGCAAGCTGCGGCTGCCGGGCAAGCTTGCCGACTGCACCTTAAGCGCCGCCGAAGGCTCCGAGCTGTTCGTCGTCGAGGGCGATTCAGCCGGCGGCTCGGCAAAGCAGGCGCGCGACCGCGCCTCGCAGGCAATCCTGCCGCTGCGTGGCAAGATCCTCAACGTGGCCTCCGCCGGCAAGGATAAGCTGGCGCAGAACCAGCAGCTTGCCGATCTGGTCCAGGCGCTCGGCTGCGGCACCGGCGCGCAATACCGCGACGAGGACCTGCGCTACGGCCGCGTCATCATCATGACCGACGCCGACGTCGACGGCGCCCACATCGCCTCGCTGCTCATCACTTTCTTCTACCGTCAGATGCCGCATTTGATCGACAAGGGTCACCTCTATCTCGCGGTGCCGCCGCTCTACCGGCTGAGCCACGGCGGCAAGACCTTCTACGCGCGCAACGAGGCGCACCGCGACGCGCTCCTGAAAAAGGAGTTCCATGGCAACGCCAAAGTCGAGGTGAGCCGCTTCAAGGGCCTCGGCGAGATGATGGCCGCGCAGCTCAAGGAAACCACCATGGACCCGAAGAAGCGCACGCTGCTGCGGGTCAAGGTCGTCGACGAGGAGCGCAAGAGCACCGACAAATCGGTCGAGCGGCTGATGGGCAACAAGCCGGAGCTGCGCTTCGAGTTCATCCAGGAGCGCGCCGAGTTCGCCGCCGAGGACATGCTCGACGTCTGAGTTTCATCTGCTGTTGAACGGCCTTGAGCGCCGTCGCGCGCATGGCGCGGCCATGCCGGGCTTAGATTTAATGTCATGGCTATTGACACCAATTGATGGCATCAAAAAGAAGAAGCGCCGCTACGCGATCGCCGCGCGCGCCGCCAAGGCGGAAGCGACCAGGGCGCGAATCAAGGCGAGCGCCATGGCGCTCTACTGCGAGCGGGCGATCGAGGATTTCACCCTCGACGAGGTGGCGCAACGCGCGGGCGTCGCGGTGCGCACCGTCCTGCGCGCCTTTGCCGGGAAGGAAG
>JASHXX010000049.1 GCA_030043335.1 Xanthobacteraceae bacterium | reverse complement strand
GGCCATACCGACGGCATCACCGGGGTCAACTGCAAATGGAACGTTTTCCGGGTCTGCAACACCACCCGCATGGAGGCGAACGCGGTGTGCGGCCTCTTGTTCAAAACCTACGGCAAGAAATGGCACTTCATCACCCCGGACTACGCCTACGGCCACACCGTCTATGAAGGCTGCGAGGCCAATCTGAAGGAGCTCGGCGGCATCATCACCGGCAACGAGCTCACGCCGCTCGGCACCACCGATTTCTCCGCCTATCTGATCAAGGCGCGTTCCGCCAATCCCGACGTGCTGATCGTGCTGGTCGCCGGCGGCGACGCGGTCAATTGCCTCAAGCAGATTTCGCAGTTCGGCATCGACAAGCAGATCCACGTCGCCGGCATCCTGCAGGAACTGGAAACCGTCAACGCGATGCCGCCGGAGTCGCGGATCGGCATCTGGATGTTCGAGTGGTATTGGACGCAGGCCGCCGTTCCGGGCCTCGACAAGTTCGTTGCCGACGTGCGCAAACGCAGCGACGGCAAGGTGCCGACCGCACGCACCTGGTTTGGCTACGTCACCATCCACGCCTATGCGCTCGCCTGCGAGAAGGCAAAGACGATGGAGGCCAAGGCGGTCGCCAACGCGCTCGCCGACATGGAGCTGCCGCCGGAAGTCAAACTGCAGCCGAACAAGGTCTATTTCCGCGGCGGCGATCATCAGCTGATGCTGTCGTCGTTCATCGGCGAATTGCTCCACACCGGCGACGGCGATCCGGAAAATCTGTTCAAGGTGGGCAATGTCGTCTCCGGCGACAGCATCGCGCAGTCGGTTGAGGACACCGGCTGCAAGATGAACATGCCGACCTGATTGCGCGCCGCATGCGCGCCGCCGCCTCGCTTCATGCAATCGCAGGTGAGATGCCTCCTGCTGCAGGCGTCCGTGCGGCCGTCCGTCGCGTGATGGCAGCGGCCCCTTGTCGGGCCTCGGCCGCCGAGTCAAGATCGCCAACCCAAAAAACCCCCTCAGGGAGGAATAGATGATCAAGCGCGTCGGTGTCGCCGGTTTCGACCGCCGTGCCCTGCTCAAGGTCGGCGCCGCCGCCGGTCTCGCCCAGGTCGCCGCTCCCTTCGTTATTTCGGCGCGCGGCGAGGCGCCGATCAAGATCGGCGTCGCCAATCCGCTGACCGGCACCTACGCGGCGCCGGGCAAAAACGAGAGCATCGGCATGCAACTCGCGGTCGATCAGCTCAACGCCAAGAACGGCATCCTCGGCCGCCAGATCGAGCTGTTGGCCGAGGACTCCACCAGCGGCGACGCCGGCGCCGCGGTGCAGAAGACGCGCAAGCTGATCGAGCGCGACAACGTCGATTTCCTGGTCGGCAACGTGAATTCGGCGCTCGCCCAGGCGATGGCCCAGGTCTCCAACGAGAAGGGCGTGCTGCACATCGTTCCCGGCGGCCACACCGATCCGATCACCGGCACCGACTGCAAGTGGAACGTGTTCCGCGTCTGCAATACCACACGCATGGAGGCGAACGCGGTATCCGACCTGCTGTTCAAGACCTACGGCAAGAAGTGGCACTTCATTACGCCGGACTACGCCTTCGGCCATACGCTCTATCAAGGCTGCGAGGCCGATCTGAAAAAGCTCGGCGGCACCGTCACCGGCAACGAGCTCACGCCGCTCGGCACCACCGATTTCTCCGCCTATCTGATCAAGGCGCGCGCCGCCAATCCCGACGTGCTGGTAGTGCTGGTGCAAGGCAACGACATGGTCAACTGCCTCAAGCAGATTTCGCAATTCGGCATCGACAAGCAGATCCACGTCGCCGGCACCCAGCAGGAGCTGGAGCCGGTCGAGGCGATGCCTCCGGAGGCGCGGGTCGGGGTGTGGATGTTCGAGTGGTACTGGAAGCAGGCGGCCGGCACCCCCGGCCTCGACCAATTCATCGCCGAGACCCGCAAGCGCAGCGGCGGCAAGGTGCCGACGGCGCGGACCTGGTTCGGTTATGTCACCATCCACGCCTATGCGCTCGCCTGCGAAAAGGCCAAGACCATCGAAGCCAAGGCGGCCGCCAAAGCGCTCGCCGACCTGGAGCTGCCGCCGGAAATCAAGCTGCAGCCGAACAAGGTTTATTTCCGCGGCGGCGATCATCAGCTCATGCTGTCGGCCTTCCTCGGCGAACTCCTGCAAACCGGCGACGGCGACCCGGAGAACCTGTTCAAGGTCAACAGCATCGTCGCCGGCGACAGCATTGCGCCGTCGGTGGCGGACACCGGCTGCAAAATGAACATGCCGGCCTGATCGCGTTTCTCTCCCACGCCCCTCACCTCGATCCGCCCGATCGCAGGTGAGGGTTTTGTTGTGACCCATACCGATGCTTCAGCTCATCTTCTTCAATGTCACCAACGGCCTGATCATCGGCGCGTTCTACGCGCTGATGGCGATCGGCCTGTCGCTGATCCTGAACCTGTCGGGGGTGATCAACTTCGCCCATGGCGGCTTCCTCGTCATTGGCGGCTATCTCGCCTACGCGCTGACGCCGCGTCTCGGCTTCTGGGGCGCGCTGATCGTAGCCCCGTTCCTGACCGCGCTGATCGGCTTTGCCGTCGAGCGCCTGCTGATCCGCCGTCTCTACGGCCGCGATCCGCTTTACAGCCTGCTCTTGACCTTCGGCCTCGCCTTCATCATCGAGGACGGCACCCGGCAGATCTGGGGCGCCAACGGGTTGCCGTTTTCTGTTCCGGCGGCGCTGACCTCGCCGCTGAGCTACCAGTTCTTCTTCATCACCGGCTATCGGATGTTCATGGTGGCGATGGTCGCGGTCGTCGTCGCCCTTCTGTTCGTGCTGCTGCGCTACACGCGGATCGGCGTGCGCATTCGCGCCGGCACGCTCGATCTCGAGACTGTCGCGGCGCTCGGCGTCAACGTGCGGGCGCTGCGCTCGCTCAACTTCGCGGTCGGCATCTTTCTGGCCGGGTTGGCCGGCGTGCTGGCCGCGGGCCAGATCGGCCTTGAGCCGACCATGGGCGACGCGCTGCTGATGCCGAGCTTCATCGCCATCATCGTCGGCGGCGTCGGCTCGCTGACCGGGACGCTGCTCGGCGGCTTGCTGATTGGCGTCGCCTCCGGCCTGACCGCCGTCATCTTTCCCTCGGCCAGCGAGGCGGTGATCTACGTGATGATGGCGATTGTGCTGTTGGTGCGGCCGCGCGGGCTTCTGGGCGAAGAGGGCATGCTGACGTGACGGCGGGGGAATATAGACGCGTGGTGGTCCTCGCGGCGATCTGGGCCGCCCTGATCTTCGCGCCGTATTGGATGCCGGTATTCGGCGGCTATACCGCGCTGGGAAGCCGCGTGCTGGTGCTCGGCCTCGGCGCTATGGCGCTGAATTTCCTGCTCGGCTTCACCGGCGTGCTGTCATTCGGCCATGCCGCCTGGTTCGGGCTCGGCGCCTACGCCTGCGGGCTGACGCTGAAATTCATCATTCCGAGCACGCCGCTCGGGCTCCTTGCCGGCACGCTCGTCGGCGGCGTCGCCGGGGCGCTGCTCGGAGCATTGCTGGTGCGCCGGCGCGGCGTCTACTTCGCCATGGTGACGATCGCCTTCGGCCAGGTGTTCTACTACATCGCGTTCCAATGGAGCTCGGTGACCGGCGGCGACGACGGCTTGCGCGGCTTCGCCCGCCAGCCGCTCGACTTCAGCCTGTTCCAGATCGACCTCCTGCACAGCGATCTTGCTTTCTACTATTTCGTGCTGGTCTGTTTCGCCGTCGTCGTCGCCGTCATGGCGCTTATTTTGCGTTCGCCGTTCGGCCGAACCATGATCGCGATCCGCGAGAACGAGCGCCGCGCGCGCTTTCTCGGTATTCCGATCGAGCTGCACATCTGGATCGCCTTTACGCTGTCCTGCTTCTTTATGGCGTTTGCCGGCGGGCTTTATGCGCTCCTTAACAATTTCGCCGATCCGCGCGTGCTGCACTACTCTCTGTCCGGCGACTTCGTCATCATGGCGGTGATGGGCGGCATGCGCATGTTCTGGGGCCCGCTCCTCGGCGCCGTCGTCTTTGTCGTTCTGCAGGACTACCTGTCGAGCCTTACCGTCAATTGGATGTCGTTCATCGGCGTGCTGATCGTGCTCATCGTCTTGTTTTTCCCGCGCGGCATTCTCGGACTCATCCGGCAGCGGAGAACCGCGTGAGCGTGCTCGAGGTCAGGAATCTTTCCAAGCGGTTCGGCAACCTGGTTGCGGTGCGCGACATCTCGTTGAGCGTGGCGAGCGGCGAACTGCGCGCCGTGATCGGCCCGAACGGCGCCGGAAAGACCACGTTTTTCAATCTCATCAGCGGCTTCCTGGCGCCCTCCGCGGGCTCGATCCTGTTCGACGGCCGCGACGTCATTGCCGTCCCTCCGCATCGGCGGGTCGGGCTCGGCATGGCGCGCACCTTTCAGATCACCGAGATTTTCCCCGAGCTGACCGTATTCGAGAACATCCGCATCGTGACCGAGGTTGCCGCCGGCTATCGGCTGCGCCCCTGGCTCAGCGCCGCGGAGAAGGCGGAGGTTCGCCGCCGCATCGAGGAGACGCTGCCGCTGGCGGCGCTCTCCGGCAAAGCCGACCGCCTGGTCGGCGAATTGGCGCACGGCGACCAACGCGCCGCCGAGATCGCGATGGCATTGGCGCTCAAGCCGCGTCTCCTCCTGCTCGATGAGCCGACCGCCGGCATGGGCGATCAGGAGACCTATGAGATCACGCAGCTCATCCGCCGCCTGCACCAGGATCGCAAGCTCACCATCGTGCTGATCGAGCATGACATGCGCGTCGTCTTTCACCTCGCCGATCGCATTACCGTTCTCGATCAGGGGAGCTTCCTTGCCGAAGGCACCCCGCAAGAGATCGCCGCCAACGAGGCCGTGCAGACCGCTTATCTGGGCCAGGCAGCATGAGCGACAAGCCGCACCAACGAGGCCGTATGAGCAGACCCGCATGAGCGCCGCGCTCGCCGCCGAAGGGCTCGACACCTACTACGGCAAGAGCCACATCCTCCACGGCGTCAGCCTGAAGGCTGCCGAGGGCGAGGTGACGGCGCTTCTCGGCCGCAACGGTGCCGGAAAGACCACGACGCTGCGCAGCGTCATGGGCCTGACGCCGCCGCGTCAGGGCCGTGTCACCGTGTTTGGCCAGGACACCATGCATTGGCCGGCGTTCCGCGTCGCCGCGCTCGGCGTCGGTTATGTTCCGGAGGGACGCAGGATTTTTCCCAATCTGAGCGTCGACGAGAATCTCGCGGTGCCGCTGGAGCGGCCCGGTCCGTGGACCAAGGCAAGCGTCTATCGGCTGTTCCCGCGGCTCGCCGAGCGCAAGCTCAGCCGGGGCCGGCAGCTGTCCGGCGGTGAGCAGGAAATGCTGTCGATCGCCCGCGCGCTCCTGGTCAATCCCAAGCTGCTCATTCTCGACGAGCCGTCGCAGGGCTTGGCGCCGCTGATCACGCGCGAAGTCTTCCGCATCGTGGCGCAGATGCGCGCCGAGGGCATCTCGGTGCTGCTGGTAGAGCAGAACGTGCGCATGAGTCTTGCCGTCGCCGACCACGCTTATGTGCTCGACGACGGGCACGTCGTCTATTCCGGACCGGCGCGCGAACTTGCCGCCGACGAGGCGCGGGTCCAGTCGCTCACCGGCGCCAGCGCCGAGGAATGGGGGCCGCAGTAGCCGGCCAATGCTCAGGTCGCGTCGTTGGGGTCGAGATCGTATTTCTTGCACATGCTGCGCACGATCTCGATGTCTTTGCCACCGGCGATCAGGCCGACCACGGCCGCGGAGACTTTGCCGCCCGAGATCGTGGCTTCGAGGATGTAGGCCTGCTGACCGCTGTAGGCGGGATACGGACTCTTCGCGTTCACTATCCCGCAATAATTGACCGCGCCTTCGGTCGCGTTGCGAATCTTCGCCCAGCGGAACTTCGCCGATCCCGGATCTTTGAGCGACGGAGCGAGGGCACTCACGATGATCTTCTTCTCGGCCGGCGTCAGCTCACGCTGCCCGACATTCTTGTCTGACGGCGCGCTCTCGTCTCCGGGCGCATTCTGCGACGAACCGGCCGGAGCCGCGGGCGTCGCGGATGGCGAACCGAGTGGCGAGGCGGTGCACGCGGCGACGAGCAGGGTTGCGGTGAGCACCGCGACCGCCCGGTATGGGCCGATCGGCGGTGTTGGCCGGCACAGCTCGGTAAGCCAGGTCTGCCATGATGTTGAAAGGGTCGTCCGCGGCCGTGACCGGGCCGGCAATGAGCTTGGCACTGACCGATGCCTGGCGGTTGTCATGGACAGGCGCGGATCCCGCTTAGCGGCGCTCCGGCGTTGGATATCGCGCGCCAGCGGTTTCTTGATACCGGCGGCCCGCGGCCGCAGGGCTTGAATAGTTCTAGATGAACCAACTTGGCGAGAGAAGTGTCGATTTTGGGACCTTGAACGCCGCCGGTCCGTAGATTGTCCGCTGTAGAGCCATGGCAATCGTGGCAAAAGGTCTGCTGGATGCCACAATCTATTTGTGAAGTGTGGCTTTTCTGCACTAGAGAGCAAGTGCTCCGGCGCGTATGATCGATTTGTCAATGCAGGGGGAATTCTTCGCAATACATCTGCCCGGCAACCATCGCGGTGTTTCCTCTCCTGATATCGCGGGTTGTATGAGACGGCTTCTCCGCCTGTGTTGACCAAGGGGTGTGGCTGTACAGCACTGATGGGGGACGGGGCCGGCTTTTAAGCCGGCCCTTTCTTTTTGCGCGACCTGCCTCCCGGAGTTTAGCTTCGGGGCTTGGAGGATCGCCATGGTTCGCGTGGTTGGCATCGACCATATCGTACTCAGCGTTGGTGATTTTGCGCGCTCGAAGGAGTTTTAT
>JASHXX010000441.1 GCA_030043335.1 Xanthobacteraceae bacterium | reverse complement strand
GCCTTCGCAGATGACGATATCGATAACACAGCCTTTTACAAGGAATTGCGCGGCTTCCTGATATTCAAGCGAGTGGAAACACGCGACCGTCTTGTAGTCTCAATGACGACATTGTGCTGGAGCCTGGGCCCGATGGCAGCCTCGGCCTTGCCGCCACGCACGATGAAACGCGGCCCCGAATTTGGCGTAGATCGCCTCGTTAAGCTTGCGATATTCGCAATAAGCTGACGGGTCGGTGACCGTCAGCCGCGCGAGCCAGTAACCCTTGGCCATGTTTCGATCTCCCGACCCCAGTCGGCGGTCTTTTTCATTTCCGAGAACTTAGTCATTTCCGAGATTGGCACGTTTCTGTCGTGCCAATCCGTTGTAATGTCGGTTATCGGGGGACTAACGGACTAAGCTCGGACGAGGCTTGAAGACCGTTCGTGACCCACTCCGGAATTCGAGCGACCCAATTTGCTGCGATGCGGCACACCACTGTGCGCGAACATCCCTAACAATGGCTGCGGCTGCACCGGCGCTGGCGCTGAAATCATAATGTCGCACGCAAACGCGTTGGGCGGCGTGCAACGGCCGCGGCGCAGCAGCTATTGATGTTTCGGCAGTTGATACCGTTCGATCAAGCGAAGCATCAGCGAACGGGAGAGCAGCCGCGGCAGCGTGGCCGCAACTTTGTTGGCAAATCCGGGAATGACCAAACGCTCGCCGCGCATGAAGCCCGCATAGCCGTCGCGAGCAACGCGTTCCGCCGAACGGGTCAACTGGCGGGGCAATTGCTCCTCGACGATTCCGGCGCGCGCATGAAAATCGCCTGGCACCGGTCCGGGGCATAGCGCCGTGAACTTGACGCCGCGCGGCGCGAACTCACAACCCAGCGCCTCCGTCAGCGACAATACATACGCTTTGCAGGCGTAGTAGACCGCCATCCCAGGGCCCGGAAAGAAGCTCGCAATCGAAGCGACATTGATGACGCCGCCGCCGTGGCGCGCCATCGAATTCGTCCAGCGCAACGACAAATCCGTAAGCACGCGCACGTTGAGATCGATAATGCCCAGTTGCTCGCCAAGATCGAGATCGGCGGCCAGGCCGCGCAGCCCGAAGCCCGCGCTGTTGATGACGATCGCTGGCTCGAGCGCGCGCGCAATCAGCGCGTCGGCAAGTCCAGCCGCGGCGTCCGCCGCGGTGATGTCGGCCGGCAGGACCACCGGCCGCAGCCGTCCGCCTTCTGCAATCTCGTCAGCCAGCGCCTGCAACCGATCCACGCGACGCGCAACCAAGGCCAATTCGTGACCATGGGCGGCAAAAATCCTGGCGAAGGCAGCGCCGATGCCGGCTGACGCACCGGTGATCAAAACAACGGGTTTGAATGTCGACACTGCTGTTTGCGTGTTGTATAAATGCGCCCCGCAAGCCCGGCCGCGCTCGCCATGCACGGCCACCATTCAGCCACAGCGTCGCGGCTTTAACAACGTTCCCGTCATGAAAGTGATCAGGGGAAGAACGGCGTTGGTGACGGGCGCGGCTTCTGGCATCGGACGCGCCATAGCGTTAGCGCTTTCACGCGAAGGCGCCTCGCTCCGCTTGCTCGATATCGACGACCAAAACCTCGAACAAACCGCGCGTGACGCCAGGGCGCTGGGCGTCGCGGTGACGACGCGGCATTGCGATCTGACGCAGCCGGCGCAGATCAGCGACGTCGTTGCGGAGATACTCGGCAGCGGCGATCCAATCCACATCCTGATCAACAACGCCGGGCTCGCCTTTCACGGGTCGACCCACGGGATGACCGCCACGCAATGGCGGCAGATCATGTCGGTCAACCTCCTGGCGCCCATCCAGCTCGTGCACGAATTGCTGCCGGTGCTCGCCGCCCAGGAAGAGGCGCACGTCGTCAACGTCGGCAGCGTCTTTGGATTGGCGACTTTCCGCGAAGGCGCCGTCTATCAGGCGAGCAAATTCGGACTCGTCGGATTCACCGCCGCGCTGCGCGCCGAGTATTGCCGTCCCGAATTCGGAGTGACGATGCTTTGTCCGGGCTTCGTACGCACTCCGATGCTCGACCGGGCCGCGATCGAGACGCCACCGCAAAAGGGCCACAGGATTCCAAATTGGATCACCATTAGTCCCGATTATGTCGCCGCCCGCACGCTGCGCGCCATTCGCCGCAACGAGGCCATGGTCGTGATCCCCGGCTCCGCGCGCTTGCTGTGGCGCCTGAACCGTCTGTCCCCGGCCTTGATGGATATGTTCACCCGCGAAGCCTGGCGCCGTCGGCCGCGACTGCAAATCACGCATCAGTAACCGGACAATCCGGAGCGAAGCGTCGGGATTGGATTTCATGAAGGATTGCGTTAATGGCAATCGCGAATGCGCAATTCCGCCCGCGGGCGAGGTTACGACAATGGAACTTCCCGGAAGCACCATACGCGATGATTTGGCCGGAACGCGCGCAAACGCGATCGGTGCGATTCGGCGGCGGCGCGTCGTCTATGTCGAGGGTTATGACCCGGCCGGCGCAAAAGGTTATTTCGAGCTGTTCCGGCGAGAGTGCGATCAGTTCCAGCAGCTGTGGCCGATCTCTCTCAAACTGCATCCGCTCGAAATCAATTCCGAGGATTTTGCGCACTGCTCGCTCGATCTGCGCGGCCCCGACTGGGGGAGCGCGACGCGCTACGATTTTCTGCGCCTGGAAAGCTTTATCCGCGCCGATATGGCGCAGCCCGCGGTCACCCAGGCGTTCCGCGGACTGCTTTGGTTCGTCGGCGACGTTCTCAGCGGCGCCGAATTCCGGATTTTTTACGCATCATGGCGGTTCGCTCTGCATTTTCTCTATTCGTCATTATGAGACGTCGTGACCGCTCGACGACACCACCTGCTCTATGCGCTGCAAACTGCGCACCCATCTTACACATGCGGCAGCCTATTTCCGTCCCGCGCGGGAGCCAATGCCAACACTTCTTCGAGCACGACCGACTTAAGGATTTCTTCCAGGCGCACCAGCGCGCGGGCGACTGTCGAGCCATCCATCACGCGGTGATCATAGATGATCCGAACATCGAGCATCCCGTTATTGCTCACGACGCCATAGTTGAGCAGCGTCGTCATCGGTGACAGAGGATGCAGCGATTCGGCTTTCAGTGCAGAGTAAACGGACAGCGCGAAAGTACCGAAGTAATTTCCACGCTGTCGACCAATATTCAGGCCTAGCCACCACAGCGCACGGCGCAGCGGGACCGGGAGTCGTGTGAACCGCAATGCTCGGCCGAAGTCCTTAATTTCTTCGATCGGCGCCGTCGCGGCCTGCTGCAGCCGACGTTCTATATCCCGCAATGACTGGCGTGCGGGGTCCTTGATCGAGAATGACCACGCAGCCCGCTCGCCAAGGTAGTCGCGCTCGAGGATAATTGTCGCTTTGCTGACGGGATATTCGTACAAGTGCGGCCATGGAATTTTGACATAGGCTCGGCGAAGCTCAGGAAACTCCTGGGCCAGCAACGAATAGGCCTTGGTAAATATGGCGGTCCAGCGCGGTCTTTCTCGGCAAGCGGCGCGTGCGGCAACCAGCGGGGCGAGCGACATGCGCTTTTGAACCGGCACGGTCGGGATCCCCCTTGCGAAATACAGGAAGTCGATAACCATGCGTCGATGTATCGACAACGGGATGGCGCGCCCGCGCATTGGCTACCTGCTGCTGCTGGGAATAACTAGTAGATCCATGGAATGAGCTGTTTAGTGTGGCCCATATAGCGGCGATAGTCATTGCCAAAGCATTCGAGCATCAAGCTTTCCTCGCGCCGAACGCGAAGAGCATAGAAGACGCCTGCACCAATGAGTCCGGATGCGTCCGCAAGCCAATTCGACAACAGGAGCATTTGCGCCAGACCCAGGAGGAAAAACGAAGTATACATCGGATGCCGGATGAACCGATAGACGCCGGTTTTTACCAACGCATGCTGTTCGCGGATTTCCAAAGATATCGACCAATTTCGACCGAGGTCCACATGGCTTCGGCGAAACAGCCACAACGCCGCGCATAGCGGCGCCAAGCCGAGCCAGGCGACGGCCGGGATAAAAGGACGATCGAGCCGTGCCGGAAAGCCGATCAATGCGTAAGCCGCCGGTATCACGAGCAAGCCGAGCAATGCAACCGCCAGAATGCTAGATTCTCGCCAATCAAAAAGCGATTTACTCACCCTGATCTTCTTCGCGCGTCGGGCGAAGGGATAGCGGATGATGTACCAACCGATGAGCCCGGCGAACCAGACGAGTGCAGCACTCATCTGCGTCATCATCAAGTCTCTTTAAATTCCTCGACAGGGCAAGAAATCTTAGCGGAAAGTTCGCCGCAATTGAAACGCGAATTAGAGGTCTCGGAATCGCTCTTTAACCGTAGGCCATCACCGAATGCGGCCTGCTGACCAAAACAACAGGTGGTGCCCAGCGTGTGACGTTTGCCAGCATCATGATGGGACGTTTCATCACACATCAAGGAAATTCCTTGGGGCGGTGTCCGACCATAATCAGGACGATCGCCTTCTGCTTGTCGTAAAACGCCGGTTGATGAATTGAAAGCAAACAATCGGGAATTTGGGGCCCGTTGACAGCGGCGTACGACGTCCTATTGTTTTTGTATCGTCGAAAGTCCGCGGGATAATGGAAACGCACGTTATGAGCAATCATATGAATCGCTTGTATTCAAGTATTCTTTCGCTGGTTGCGATTGTGTTCGTGACCTTTGTTATAATTTGCCCCTCATCGTCGAGAGCCCGCGAGATCGTCCATCTGAGCGGCTATTCCGAGGGCACCATCATAGTAAAGACGAGCCAGCGGCACCTTTACTATGTTGTCGGCGGCGACACGGCGATTCGATATCCGGTTGGCGTCGGTAAGGCCGGAATGGCTTGGTCGGGAACGGCTTACATTCAAGGCAAGTATATCAGGCCGGCTTGGTCGCCACCGGAAATGATAAAACACGAAAATCCCAGGATACCGAATGTCATTCCGGCCGGCAGCTCGGCAAACCCGATGGGTGCTGCGGCAATGATCCTGAGCGGTGGCGGTGAATACGCTATCCACGGCACTAATAACCCAAAATCAGTTGGCGGGTTCGTTTCTCATGGTTGCATTCGCATGTATAACGCTGACATCATGGACCTTTATGAACGTGTCAATCTGGGCACAAAAGTTGTTGTGTTGCCCTAATCGTCTTCTTGTTCAAGTAAGTAAGGAGCAAAATGAGGCGCCCTACAATCACATCAGTGCTGATTGCCGTCGCGACCCTTACGAGCTCAGTTCCACCTGCGCTCGCATATTGGCAGTTCGTCGCGAAGGGCCCAAGCGGCGAACGGCAGCCATCTTCCCATTTTAGCACCGAAAAAGAATGTACGGCCGCGCTCAAGGCCACCGAGTCGAGGTTGGCGAAAAAATACCCAGAGCGCTATCCACTTGTCGGGAGCTGCGAGGAATTTCATTAAGGGGTGTCGAGATTTTAAAAAAGAATGGCCGCCGCCGCGGATTCGCATTGTTGAAAATTCATGATGTAAATCAATGACTAGATTACTGCGGCTCCATCTCCAAAGAGCCGCGGATGCATTTACTTTAGGACTGTGGCTTTTCTGCACTAGTTCGTGGCTGTGGGTTGAGGCTAACAATTTGCTGCACAGGATATCTGGGGGATAGTCGCAACAATATGCGGCACAGGATATCTGGGGGATAGTCGCCATGAAAAAGTTCTTCGCTATCGTTTGTTCGTTGGCCTTGGCATTGAGCGTTGCCGGCTGCGTGGGCAAAGGCAAGTACCCGGTTGGCAAGGGAAAAGCACCTCCGCCTCCCGTCGTAACCAAGGGCTAGTTTCGGGCTAAACGATCGCGTGCTCGTTTATTCTACCGGTGCTTTTTACCTGGCACGACGCGAACCATCGCCCGCGAGACGCCTTCGTGTCACCAGATCATGCAGTGCCAAGAGTAATACAGAACTCTTCCATTGACGTGCCCAGATTCTTCGGACCACGGTTAGTTTGAAACGGCGCCCATTTGGTGCATGTGCCCTATTTGGGCGCGTGGTGCAACGGGCCGGGGCGTGGAGGCCCCAGATACCGCAGCGCCCCGGCCCGTTGCATGGCGAGGTGCTGGGTTTTTTTGCCGAGCTGCAAATTCGGTTGGCGTGAGGTAGCCAAGGCTCGAGTGCGGCCGCACCGTGTTGTAGTGCTGCCGCCAGCACTCGATGATGACCTTCGCTTCGGCGCGCGAGCGGAACCATTCGAGGCTGAGGCATTCGTCGCGGAACTTGCCGTTGAAGCTTTCGCCGACGCCATTCTGCCAGGGCTTGCCTGGCTCGATTAATGCGGTGCCGATGCCCTGCGCGGCGATCCAGGACAGGAGAGCCTTGGAAACGAACTCCGAACCATAGCACATCAGGAACTGTCTTGACGGAGGCCCTGACTGCCTGCAGCGCGTCATTACGCAGGCAGGCGGTCAGGGCCGGGCCGCAAGTCTCTAAAGTGAAGGTGTCGAATCTGCACTTTGGAGAAGCCCGACCATGACCAATCTAAAGCATACGCCGCCAGATGCCGTTCTGGTAGCTATCGATGTCT
>JASHXX010000440.1 GCA_030043335.1 Xanthobacteraceae bacterium | reverse complement strand
CCCGCCGCCACCCGGCTACTATCCGCCGCCGGGCTACTACGCGCCACCGCCCGGCTACTATTACGGCCCGGGTTACTATTATGGGCCCTATGGCTACTACTACGGCCCCTATTGGCGGCGGCGATATTGGTGGTAGCTGACTTCGCGATGCGGGAGCGGAAGCTCGTGATCGTGAACCCAACGGACAAGAAAATCGCGGAAATGATCACCCGCTGATTGCCACCTGCTTCGACCGGCGTCCGCGCCGCGGCCGACGGCGTTTGGCGTTTGCCCTTACGCCGGATCTGCCGTCGGTCGCGCATCCGCCGAGCGCGCAGCAAAAATGCGCCACGGCAGCAGCACCACGACGAACCCGAGCGCCGCCAGCACGATGAGGATGATGGCGCGCTGCGGCCACGGGCCGAGCATCAAGACGAATAGCGGGACCTGAATGTCGGACGCCGGATTGCCGACGAAACCATAGTCCGAGCCGAGCAACGCGTTCACCGGCACCACCAGCGCCAGATAGAGCGCGCTGACAATCAGCGCGCGGGCGAGATCGCTCCAGCCCGGACGGAAGCCGAGCACGGCGAGGTCGTAGACGGCGCAGGCGGCGATGACGGTGTGCGCGGTCCAGAACGCCCAGAACACCAAAGCGGCCGGTCCGGCGGCGAGCGCCGGCTGGATGAACGCCTGCAGGGTCAGCGCCGCGGTCCAGAAATACAACGCGGCGCGCGCCCAGCGCCAGCCGGTGACGAGCGCGAGCGGCACCATCAGTCCGTTGACGTCGCAGAGCTGCAGCGGCAGTCCGGTTCGCAGATCGATGCCGTTCCAGTTCCACCAAATATTGTAGGCGAGCCAGTAGCCGACCGCGAGCGCGGCCAGCATCCGCCGCAGGGTCGCTTCGCGATCAGCGCGCAGCGCGCGCCCGAGCCGAGCTGGCGCGGCGATCAACAGCGCACAGACGGCGACCGCGAGCGCGTGCAGTTCGCCATAGGGAACGAACACCGTCCATGCGCCCGGCGCACCCATGCCGCCCTCCGACGCGCCACAGCGACAGCGCACCGCGTCAGATCGAGGCGAGCGAGGTTATTGCAATTCTGTGACGTTTGATCGTGCCGGCGGATTGATCGAGAAACCTTTACCGCCGCCGCGGTTTAAAGCCGCCGCGCATGCCCGGCCGGCCGAGCGTTGAGCGCGGACCGGAAATTTTTTGCGTCCCTGTCGCGCCTGCGGCGCTCCCCGCCTCTTGGCGCTTGCCCGGAATGGATTCGATGCCGGGGCCCATTTCGTCGAGGTTCGGCTTGCGCGCCCGGCTTGTTTGCGTCGTTGTCGCGCCTGCGGCGCTCGCCGCGTCCCGGCGCCGCGCCGGCCGGTGCGGCGCGACTTCGTGATGGAGCACGATGCCCATTTCGTCGAGCGCGGGCTTGTGAATTCTGCTCACCCCGCCCCGGCGCGCTTCGCGCGACGACCCTCCCTCTCCAGGGGAGGGTAAAGATTTGGCGGTCGGGTCATCGAGCACGGCGAGCTCGGTCGAGCGCAACCGCTTAATCTCGTCGCGCAAGCGGGCGGCTTCCTCGAAGTCGAGATCGGCGGCGGCGGCGCGCATGCGCGCCTCCATGTCGGCGATGACAGCCTCGAAATTGTGGCCGATGGTCGCGGCCTCCTCGAACTCGCCGCCTTCGCCGACGCCGGTCGAGATCAGCACGTGGTCGCGCTCGTAGACGCTCTCTAGAATGTCGGCGATGCCCTTGCGCACGCTTTCCGGCGTGATGCCGTTCGCGGCATTGTAGGCTGCCTGCTTCTCGCGCCGGCGGTTGGTTTCGGCGATGGCGCGCTCCATCGAGCCGGTGATGCCGTCGGCGTAGAGGATGACGCGGCCGTCGATGTTGCGCGCGGCGCGGCCGATGGTCTGTACCAGGCTGGTTTCGCTGCGCAGGAACCCTTCCTTGTCGGCGTCGAGGATGGCGACCAGCGCGCATTCGGGAATATCGAGGCCCTCGCGCAACAGATTGATGCCGACCAAAGCGTCGAAGGCGCCGAGCCGCAGGTCGCGGATGATCTCGATGCGCTCGATGGTGTCGATGTCGGAGTGCATGTAGCGCACGCGGATGCCCTGCTCGTGCAGATATTCGGTCAAATCCTCGGCCATGCGCTTGGTCAGCACGGTGATCAGGCTGCGGTAGCCCTGCTGCGCCACCTGCCGCACCTCGCCGACGAGATCGTCGACCTGGGTGCGCGCCGGACGCACGTCGACCGGCGGATCGATCAGGCCGGTGGGGCGGATCACCTGCTCGGCGAACACGCCGCCCGATTCGTTGAGCTCCCACGGCCCGGGCGTGGCCGAGACCGCCGTGGTCTGCGGCCGCATCGCGTCCCATTCCTCGAAACGCAGCGGTCGGTTGTCCATGCATGAGGGCAGCCGGAAGCCGTATTCGGCGAGTGTCGCCTTGCGCCGGAAGTCGCCGCGATACATGCCGCCGAGCTGCGGAATGGTAACGTGGCTTTCGTCGACGAAGACGAGCGCGTTGTCGGGCACATATTCGAACAGCGTCGGCGGCGGCTCGCCCGGCTTGCGGCCGGTGAGGTAGCGCGAATAATTCTCGATGCCGGCGCAGCTCCCCGTCGCTTCCATCATCTCCAGGTCGTAGAGCGTGCGCTGCTCGAGCCGCTGCGCTTCGAGCAGGCGGCCGGCGGCGTTGAGCTGGTTCAAGCGCTCGCGCAGCTCGAGCTTGATGCCGGCGAGCGCCTGCAGCAGCGTCGGCCGCGGCGTCACATAGTGCGAGTTGGCGTAGATCTTGACGAATTCCAGCTCGTCGGTTTTTTGCCCGGTGAGCGGATCGAATTCGTGGATCGATTCGACCTCGTCGCCGAACAGCGACACCCGCCAGGCGCGGTCCTCGTAGTGGGCTGGGAAAATCTCGATCGCGTCGCCGCGCACCCGGAACGAGCCGCGATAGAAGTCGCCGGCGGTGCGCTTGTATTGCAGCGCCACCAGGTCGGCGAGCAGCGCACGCTGGTCGAGCTTCTCGCCGCGCTTGATCGAGAACGTCATCGCCGAATAGGTCTCGACCGAGCCGATGCCGTAGATGCAGGACACCGAGGCAACGATGACCACGTCGTCGCGCTCTAGCAGCGCCCGCGTCGCGGCGTGGCGCATGCGGTCGATCTGCTCGTTGATCGAGGATTCCTTCTCGATATAGGTATCGGTGCGCGGGACGTAGGCTTCCGGCTGATAGTAGTCGTAGTAGGACACGAAATACTCGACCGCATTGTCGGGAAAGAAGGCCTTGAACTCGCCATAGAGCTGCGCCGCCAAGGTCTTGTTCGGCGCGAGGACCAGCGCCGGGCGCTGCGTCTCCTCGATCACCTTGGCCATGGTGAAAGTCTTGCCCGAGCCGGTGACGCCGAGCAGCACCTGGGTGCGATCGTTGCGCCGGACGCCCTCGACCAGGTCGGCGATCGCCTGCGGCTGGTCGCCCTTCGGCGCGAAGTCGGACTTGATGATCAGGCTGCGGCCGCCTTCGGATTTGTCCGGCCGCGGCGGCCGATGCGGCATCCAGATCCTGGCGCCGCCGTCACGCTCGCGGAATTCCTCCCGACCCTCGCGCAGCAATTTCTCCAGCGCGTGCATGCTGGCGGTGACGCCGAGCGTTACCGGCTGCGGCGAGGGGCGGTGGCGCCTCTCCCGCCGCGGCTCGGAAATCTCGGAGATCTCGTCGCGCTCGGGCGGCGCCTCGCCGACGACGGACTTGCTCGGATCGCTGTCGTCGTAGCCGAGCGCCTTGGCTAGTTCCGGATCGAGATCGGCCGCGCCCTTGCCAACATAGCCGGCCTGCGGCCGCTCGCCGAATTCCTGGCCGGTCGATTTGGCCTGCTGCGTCGATTTGCGCGCAGTGTGCGCGTTGGCGAAGTCGGCGCGCCGATCCCAGGAATTATCCGGCGGAGGTTGCAGGCCGGTCTGCGAACCGGGACCGGCAGTGCCCTGGCCGATGCCGGGATTGAGCAGCTTCGCCAGCGCCGGCTCGATCGGCGGCAGGTCCGGCCGCGCTGCCTTGGCGCGGGTCGGCTTGGCCGGATCTTTCTTCGGAGTACCGGGGTGTTTGACCATCACCCGCAATATGGGCCCCACCGCGGGCCAAAGAAAGGCGCGCGGTCATCAGCGTCGTTGACGACGCTCGAGCGCCGTTCGCAGGCGTCGCCACTGCGATGCATCGGCTGGCAGGCCGAAGCGCAGCCAAGTTTCGTTCTCCGGAAACATGCGCGCGAGGATGCCGGCGCGGCCGAGCTGGTGGAACAATGCGTTTGCCGCGGACATGCGCGCCAGCCGGAACAGGCTCGTGCCGCCGACGATCTCGAGACCAGCGTCGGACAGGATCGCATCGAGCCGTGTCGCCGCCTTGGCGAGCCGCCGCCTCGTCCTGTCGATCCAGGCTGCATCGGCGAGCGCGGCGGCGCCGACCGCAAGCGCCGGCCCGGAGACCGCCCACGGACCGAGCGCGGCCGAAAGCCGTGCCGCCAGCGCCGGCGCCGCGAGCGCAAAACCGAGCCTGATGCCAGGGAGCCCGAAGAACTTTCCGAACGAGCGCAGCACGACGATATTGCCGCGAGAGACTTCGGCCGCAAGGCTCGCGTCGGACGGTCCGACATCCATGAACGCTTCGTCGGCGACCAGCACGCTGCCGCGCGGCCGCAGCTTGTCGGCGAGCGCGAGCAAGGCGTCTTTGTCGTGGAGCCGGCCGTCTGGATTGTTGGGGTTGGCGACCATAGCCAGCCGGGCGTCGCCGATGTCGCCGATCTCACGCACCGACTTGACGCTATGGCCGGCTAGCGCCGCGGCGCGAGGGAGTTCGGCATAAGTGGGTGCCAGGACGGCGGCGCTACCGCGAGACGCCAGCGCGGCAACGAGCGGCAGCAAAATTTGCGTGCCTGGAGCAGCGACGACATGAGCGGCGGAGGGCGCGCCGTAAGCCCGGGCGGCGATTGCGGCAAGCGCATGCACGGCACCGGGAGCGGGCAAGCGGGCGAACAGATCGGCGGAAAGACGCGGCAGCGGATAGGGATCGGGGTTGATCCCCGTCGACAGGTCGACGAAAGGTTCGGGCGCGCCGGGGAAAAGGCGCCGGGCGGCGCCTAGATCGCCGCCATGCAGGAGCGGCTCCTCCGCGCCGCCAAAGAGCATCATGTCCGTCGCGCTTGCCCTCCTCGCCATGCTGATCGAGCTCAGTCTCGGCTATCCGCAGTGCCCGTTGCGCGTGATTGGCCATCCGGTGACGTGGATCGGCCGCCTCATCGAGGCGCTCGACCGCGGGCTCAATCGCGACACCGACGGCCAAACGCAGCGGCGCGCCGCCGGCATCGTCGCGACCTTGATGCTGGTTGCCGTTGTCGGCGCCATCGCCTTGGTCGCGCAGCGCGCGCTGTTGCGCCTGCCGTTCGGATTTCTGGCAGCCGGCCTCGCCGCCAGCACGTTGATCGCGCAGCGCAGCCTGCACCGGCACGTCGCCGATGTCGCCGAGGCACTCGAGCGCGAAGGCCTTGACGCCGGCCGCGCCGCAGTCGCGCACATTGTCGGCCGCGATACGCAGGCGCTCGACGAGGCCGCAATCGCGCGCGCCGCCATCGAGAGCCTGGCGGAGAATTTTTCCGATGGCGTGGTTGCGCCGGTCTTCTGGCTGGGCATCGCCGGGCTTCCTGGCGCCGCACTCTACAAGGCAATCAACACCGCCGACAGTATGATCGGCCACCGCACGCCGCGCCACGCCGCATTCGGCTGGGCCGCGGCCCGGCTCGACGACCTCGTCAACCTGCCGGCGTCGCGCCTGGCGGCGCTCCTCCTCACCGCAGCGGCGGCGCTGAGCAAACAAAATTCCGCCGCTGCAGTATGGCGCGCTGTGAAGCGCGACGCCGCACACCACCGATCACCCAATGCCGGCTATCCGGAGGCGGCGATGGCCGGAGCGCTCGGTCTCGCGCTCGGCGGGCCGCGCGTCTATGGCGGCGTCCTGGTCGAAGACGCGATCATGGGCGACGGGGGTCGCCGCGATGCAAACGCCGCCGATATCCGGCGCGCGCTTGCGCTCTACCGCGTGGCGGACGCGCTTCTGCTTGCGCTCCTCGCTTTGCTAACGCTCATCGTCATCGCGCCAAGCTGAGCAGCTGGTCGAGATCGAGGTGCGCGGCAAGATGTGCGGCGAGATCGTCGAGCACCCGCTCGACCAAATCGTCATAGGCGATCGTCGACGCGCCAGCGGCGAAACGATGAAGCCAGCCCGTGCGTTGGCGGTCATCGGCGAACAGCCCGTGCACGTAGGTGCCGATCACCCGGCCGTCCGCCGAGACCGCGCCTTCCGGCGCGCCGTCGGCAAGCCGTGCAAACGGCCGAGCGCAATCCGGCCCTTCGGTCACGCCCATATGCATTTCGTAGCCGGCAAAAGGCGCGCGGTCGTGCGTTGAGCCGCACACCGGCTCGAGCCGTTTCTCCTCCGACAGGGTGGTTGCGACCTCGAGAAGACCGAGGCCCTCGACGGTCGCGGCGGGGCCTTCGATCCCGCCCGGATCGGCAATGCTGCGGCCAAGCATCTGATAGCCGCCGCACAGGCCGAGAATCATGCCGCCGCGCCGACGATGCGCGGCGATGTCGATGTCGAAGCCGGCAGCGCGCAGCGCGGCGAGATCGGCGACCGTCGCCTTCGAGCCGGGCAAGATGATGAGATCGGCATCGCCCGGGAGCGCCGCGCCCGGCCGCACCCGCACGATCTCGATCTGCGGCTCCGCTTCGAGCGGATCGAGGTCATCGAAATTCGCGATGTGCGGCAGGATCGGCACCGCGATGCGCACCCGCGCCCGCGGCTTCGCCGGCCGGCCTTGTTCAAGCGCGAGCGCATCCTCGGCCGGCAGCAGCCGCGCGTCGGCAAAGTGCGGAATAAGCCCAAGCGCCTCCCAGCCCGTCGCCGCGGCGATCGCTTCCATGCCAGCGGCAAACAGCGCCGGATCGCCGCGAAACTTGTTGACGATGAAGCCGCAAACGAGCGCCGCGTCCGCGGGCGCGAGCACCGCCTTGGTGCCGACCAGGCTTGCAATCACGCCGCCGCGGTCGATATCGCCGATCAGCACCACCGGCACGCCCGCGGCGCGCGCGAATCCCATATTGGCTATGTCGTTCGCCCGCAGATTGAGCTCAGCGGCGCTGCCGGCGCCTTCGACAAGCACAATTTCGGCCTCACGGCAAAGCCGCGCGTAGCTGTCGAGCACCGCCGGCAACAGCTCCGGCTTCATCTGCTGATACGCGGCCGCCTTGGCGCTGCCACAGACGCGGCCCTGCACCACGATCTGCGCGCCGATCTTGCTCTGCGGCTTGAGCAGCACCGGATTCATGTGCACGCTCGGCGCTACCTTGGCGGCGCGCGCCTGCAACGCCTGGGCGCGTCCGATCTCGCCGCCGTCGGCGGTGACCGCGGCGTTGTTCGACATGTTCTGCGGTTTGAACGGGCGAACTCGCAGGCCGCGCCGCGTCAAGGCGCGCGCGAGCCCGGCGACGATCAACGATTTGCCGACGTCCGAGCCGGTGCCCTGGAACATCAGCGCGCGGGAGGTCATTGTGGGGCCCGGCTCAGAACTCGATGCCCGGCTGGGCCTTCACGCCGGCGGCAAAATGGTGCTTCACCAAGGTCATCTCGGTGACCAGATCGGCG
>JASHXX010000439.1 GCA_030043335.1 Xanthobacteraceae bacterium | reverse complement strand
ACGAGAAGATCCGCGAGATGATCGAGGTGAAGAAGCCAGTGCTGTTCGACTGCGTGGTCGATCCGGCGGAGAACTGCTTCCCGATGATTCCTTCTGGCCGCGCCCACAACGAGATGCTGCTCGGCGATGCGACGGCCCGCGTCGAGGACGCGATCACCGAGGAAGGCAAGGTGATGGTGTAGGCGTGAAACCGCGTGCGTTTGCGCAAGGAGGACTGCCGTGACTGCGACTACGCCTGCCACCTCCCACTACCCCGCAGCTACGATCACGCAAGGCGTCGAGAGCCGCACGCTCTGCGTGCTGGTCGACAACGAGCCCGGCGTGCTGGCGCGGGTGATCGGGCTGTTCTCCGGCCGCGGCTACAACATCGATTCGCTCACCGTCTCGGAGACCGAGCACGAGAAGCATCTCTCGCGCATTACCATCGTCACCCGTGGCACGCCGATGGTGATCGAGCAGATCAAGAATCAGCTCGACCGCTTGGTGCCGGTGCACCGCGTCGTCGACATCACCGCCGCCGGTCCCTCGCTGCAGCGCGAGCTGGCGATGATCAAGGTGCGCGGCAAGGGCGAACACCGCATGGAGGCGCTGCGCCTCGCCGACGCCTTCCGCGCCCGGGTGGTCGACGCCACCAATGAGAGCTTCGTGTTCGAATTGACCGGCGCCTCCGACAAGATCGACAGCTTCGTCAATCTGATGCTGCCGCTAGGCCTGGTCGAGGTTTCGCGCACCGGTGTCGTCGCCATCGCGCGCGGGCCGGAGGGGATGTGAGGCGCGCCGCCGTGGCCGGGCCGAGCGCGGCCACGACGGCACCTGCGGGTCTTACGCCGCCGATCGCGCCTGATGCGCCGACAGCCGGCCGACCAGCGTGGCGAACCGTTCGACGAAGTCGTGCAGGAATTTTCGCGTGCTTTCGTCGCCGATATTGCCGTGCTCGTCGATCAGGTTCGGCTTGAAGGTGACGTAGGCTTCGCCGCCGAGGAGGGTCATGCCGAGCCCGGTCATCATCGAGCGCAGATGCTGCTGCGCCAGCGCCGAGCCGATCGCGCCCGGCGAGGTGCCGGTGATGAAGGCGGGCTTGCCGGCCCAGGAGTTCTTGCCATAGGGCCGGGCGCCCCAATCGACCGCGTTCTTGAGCACCGCCGGAATCGAGCGGTCGTGTTCCGGCGTCACGATCAGCACCCCGTCGGCGCGGGCGAGCTCGTTCTTGTAGCGCACCACCTCGGCGGGCAGGCTGCCTTCGAGGTCCTGGTTGAACATCGGCAGATCGTCGATGCGCACGAAATTGGCGTCGAACTTGTCGGCGCCAAGCCGAGCGAGCGCATGGGCGAGCTTGCGGTTGATCGAATCGCGGCGGTTGCTGCCGACGATGACCGCGACGAGCGGCTTGGCCATGATGGAGCTCCTGAGTTGCCGTGGACCGGGTTAAAATCGAACCCTGGTTAAAACCGATAACCGACGTTAAGTAGGTGACCGGGACGGCCGCGCACAAGAAGGCACATCCATGAAACCAAGCCACACCCATTTGCCTGCGGATTGCCGCGCCGTCGGCGACGTGCTGGCGCGCGTCGGCGACAAATGGTCGGTACTGGTGGTCACCCGGCTGGGCGAGGGTCCGTTGCGCTTCAACGAGCTGCGCCGCAGCATCGGCGGGATTTCCCAGCGCATGCTGACGCTGACCCTACGCGGCCTCGAGCGCGATGGTCTGGTCACGCGCACCGTATTTCCGACCATTCCGCCGCGGGTCGACTATGCGCTGACCCCGCTCGGACGCGATCTGCTGACCCCGGTCGCGGCGCTCGGTGCCTGGGCGATCCGCAACCAGCCGAAGATCGCGCGGGCGCGCGAGCAATTCGACGGAACCTGCGCCGCGAATGGCAAGCCGCCGCTCAAGCGCCGTTCGCCGCGCACCGGGCTTGTCCAAGCCGCTCCCGGAACCTAGAAGCAGCACGAATTAAGCGGCCAATCCTGGCGGCAGCAGGGGTGAGAATCATGCGCGTTTACTACGACCGCGACGCCGACCTCAATCTGATCAAGGGCAAGAAGGTCGCCGTCATCGGCTATGGCAGCCAGGGCCATGCCCATGCGCTCAATCTGCGCGATTCCGGCGTCAAGGACGTGGCGGTGGCGCTGCGCAAAGGCTCGCAGGGCGTGAAGAAGGCCGAAGCCGAGAAGCTAAAGGTCATGGAGGTCGCCGACGCCGCCAAATGGGCCGACGTGATGATGATGCTCACGCCCGACGAGCTGCAGGCCGACATCTATAACGGGCACCTGCACGCCAACATGAAGCAGGGCGCGGCGCTGATGTTCGCGCACGGGCTCAATATTCATTTCAACCTGATCGAGCCGCGCACTGACCTCGACGTGATGATGATCGCGCCGAAGGGGCCGGGGCACACTGTGCGTTCCGAATATCAGCGCGGCGCCGGCGTGCCTTGCCTCCTCGCCATTCACAAGGACGCCTCCGGCAACGCCCACGACCTTTGTCTCTCCTACGGCGCCGCGATTGGCGGCGGCCGTGCCGGCATCATCGAAACCACGTTCCGCGAGGAATGCGAGACCGATCTGTTCGGCGAGCAATCGGTGCTCTGCGGCGGGCTCGTCGAGCTGATGAAGGCCGGCTACGAGACCCTGGTCGAAGCCGGTTACGCGCCGGAGATGGCCTATTTCGAGTGCGTGCACGAGGTGAAGCTGATCGTCGATCTGATCTATGAGGGCGGCATCGCCACCATGAACTATTCGGTCTCCAACACCGCCGAATACGGCGAATACGTTTCCGGCCCGCGCGTCGTCGACGAAAAAACCCGCGCCGAGATGAAACGCATCCTCGCTGACATCCAGTCGGGCAGATTCGTCAAGGATTGGATGCTGGAGAACAAGGTCAACCAGACTTCGTTCAAGGCGATGCGCGCCAAATGCGCCGCCCATCCGATCGAGCAGGTCGGCGCCAAGCTGCGCGCGATGATGCCGTGGATCAAAGACCGGGCTTTGGTCGACCGCTCGCGGAATTAATCCGCGTGCCAGCGTTTCGCATGGCGGATGGATCTTGCTTGAAATGACAGCCTGAATAAGCGCCTTAACCGCCGCTCGATTCGTCCGTTGTCGAGTAGAAAAAGATCATGATGCGCCGCCAGGGATTGTTCTATAGCTGCGCGGGCGGGGCTGAGGCGCGCCATCGATCGCATGGTGATCGACGCCGGTTGATTAGCAACTTGTAGCCGGGCAACGGTTTAGCGGCGCCGCCGCGGCCCATGCGTTTGCCGTCGCCGCTATCCCGCCGGGCGTGTGATGTTATGGGCAATCGTCCGGCTCCGGAGTCGGCTCGCCTTGCGGCGGAAAAGCCAGTGCAACTCCCTATGTCAAATTAGGTCGTGGACTCACTAACGCGCAGCCACAACCTGATGGATGCAAGCTGGCTGTAGGCAAGGTGGTTGGCGGCGAGTCTGTCATAGCGCGTCGCGACCCGACGACACTGCTTGATCTTGTTGAAGAACCGCTCAACCAAGTTGCGGGCACGGTAAAGGTAGGGACTGAAGCAGATCGGATTGTTGCGATTGCATCTTGGTGGGATGTTGGCCCAGGCACCCCTCCGGGCGGCAAGGGCTCTGATCGGGTCGGCGTCATAAGCCACGGTCCGCCAGGAGCATTGTTCCCGACCTCAAGCGAGATAGAAGCTTGCCTGCTAGCCGGCATCGTGCAGCTCGCCGGCGGTCAATTCGAGTTGAACCGGCAGGCCGTTGGTTCGACCACCGCATGAGCCTTGCTGGTCAGCCCGCCTCGCGACCGGCCCATAGACTGCTTCCGGTTCCGGGCGACGCAGGCACCATGCTGATGCACGGACAATAGACGTGTCGATCATCTGCACGGACGCATCATGCGTGGTTGCGAGCGCGTGCATCATCCGGCTCTAGACGCCAGCCCGACGCCAGCGAACGAAGCGGTTGTAGCAGGTGGTATACGGCCCGAAGCTGCTGGCGGGTCACGCCATGGTGCACCGGAGCGCATGAACCAGAAGATATCGTTGAAAACGCGCGGGCATTCACCCGTCTACCCCGCGCGGCTTGTTTGGCAGCATCGGCCTGATGGCGAATCACTCCCAGTCAGTGAGTTCGTAGCGCATGAAATCAAGCTCCATTTTGGAGTTGAATCATGCTCCGGCCATTGGTCTCAACGGCTCAAGCGAGGCCCCTGGATGTCGGCTTCTCCAATCGGCCCGTTGG
>JASHXX010000438.1 GCA_030043335.1 Xanthobacteraceae bacterium | reverse complement strand
ATTTGCGCGAGGGCAGCTTACTCGATGCGTCACTTTCGTCGATGGAGATTCGTTGAGGCCTGCGCCCCCTCCACCAGCCTGCTGCGCAGGCCGGTCCCCCTCCCCCGCTTTCGCGGGGGCGGAAAGGTTATTGCGTCTTGTCGAAGATCTCCCGGCCGACGAGCATGCGGCGGATTTCGGATGTGCCGGCGCCGATCTCGTAGAGCTTGGCGTCGCGAAGAAGCCGCCCGGCGGGATAGTCGTTGATGTAGCCGTTGCCGCCGAGGCACTGGATCGCTTCGAGCGCCATCCAGGTCGCGCGTTCGGCGGCATAGAGGATGGCGCCGGCGGCGTCCTCGCGCGTGGTCTCGCCGCGGTCGCAGGCCTTGGCGACCGCGTAGACATAGGCCTTGGCGGTGCTGAAGGTGACGTACATGTCGGCGAGCTTCGCCTGCATGATCTGGAAGGTGCCGATCGGCTGGCCGAACTGCGTGCGCTCGTGCAGATACGGGATAACGAGATCGAGGCAGGCCTGCATCAGCCCGACCGCGCCGGCGGCAAGCACGGCGCGCTCGTAGTCGAGGCCCGACATCAGCACAGCGACGCCGTCGCCGACCGAGCCGAGGACATTCTCCGCCGGCACCTCGCAATCGGTGAAGATGAGCTCGCCAGTGTCGGAGCCGCGCATGCCGAGCTTGTCGAGCTTTTGCCCGGTGGAAAATCCCTTGAACCCGTTTTCGACGATAAAGGCGCTGATGCCGCGCGGCCCGGCGCCAGGGTCGGTCTTGGCGTAGATCACCAGCGTCTCGGCGAGCGGCCCGTTGGTGATCCACATTTTCGAGCCGTTGAGAATGAAGCGGTCGCCCTTGCGATCGGCGCGGGTGCGCATCGAGACCACGTCCGAGCCGGCGCCCGCTTCCGACATCGCCAGCGCGCCGACCTGCTCGCCGGAAATGAGCTTCGGCAAGTAGCGCCGCTTCTGCTCGGCGCTGCCGTTGCGCCGGATCTGGTTGACGCAGAGGTTCGAATGCGCGCCGTAGGAGAGACCGATCGCGCCGGAGGCGCGCGAAATCTCCTCCATGGAAACGCAATGAGCGAGATAGCCCATGCCGGCACCGCCCCATTCTTCTTCCACGGTGATGCCGAGCAGGCCGAGCGCGCCGAGCTGCGGCCACAGCTCGCGCGGAAACTGGTTCGAGCGGTCGATCTCGGCGGCACGCGGCGCAATCTTGTGCTGGGCAAAACTGGCTACGGTGTCGCGCAGCATGTCGACGTCGCTGCCGAGATCGAAATCGAGGCCGGGAAGCCGGTTCGGAATCATCGCGCGCTCCGTGCCGCGGCCGCGCCGGCCGCCGGGGTGCGCGCCGACGATAGCGGCTGGCGGCGAGGCTGTCAGCGTGGCGGCGCGCCTATCCCGCCGCCAGGCGAGGCGGGCGCGCCAGCGCCCGGTCGATCTCGGCGGCCGATCCCGGCCTCGCAAACAGGAAGCCCTGCATCTCGTCGCAGCCGGCAAGCCGCAGCAGCACGCGCTGCTCGTCGGTCTCCACCCCTTCAGCCAGCACCTTCATGCCGAGCGCATGGCCAAGGGCGACGATCGAATGAATGATGGCTGCGGTGTTGCCGGAGCTCCCAAGCGAGGCGACGAACGTGCGGTCGATCTTGAGCCGATCGAACGGAAATTTTTGCAGATAGCTCATGCTCGAATAGCCGGTGCCGAAGTCGTCAAGCGCGATATTCACGCCTAGCGCGCGCAAGGCTTCGAGTCGCGCCTGCGTCTCCTGCGGGTCTTGGATCAGGATTCCTTCGGTCACCTCGAGCACGACGCGCGAAGGGGCGATCCCGGTTTCCGCCATGATGGCGCCGACCAGATCAACGAGCCAGCGGTCGCGAATCTGCTGCGGCGAAAGATTGACCGACACGAATATCTTGGGCCAACGCACGCCGTCGGCGAGCACGCGGCGCAGTGCGATTTCCCCGAGCCGCGACATCAGCCCGCTCTGTTCGGCGAGCGGAATGAAGGCCGACGGCTCGATCGCGCCGCGCGTCGGGTGGGTCCAGCGCAGCAGTGCTTCGACGCCGACGATGCCGCCGCCGGCGGCGGCGACGATCGGCTGATAGTGCACGTCGAAGGCCTGCAGCGCGATCGCCGCTTCGAGCTCGCGCAGGAGGAAGCGCCGCTCCGCGCCCTCGCTCTCGATCTGCGGCGCAAAGCGCCGCGCCGTGCCGCGGCCCTCGCGCTTGGCGGCACGCAAGGCGAGGCCGGCGCGCCGCGCCAACGCCTCGGCGGTGGTGCCGTCTTCCGGCGCCTGCGCGAAACCGACGCTGCCGGAGATCTGCCACATGCGGTCCATGAAGACCGGACGGAACAGCGCGGCGCGAATGCCGTCGGCGAGCTCGGCGCAGACGCGGGGATCCTCGCTCGCCATGATCACGGCGAATTCGTCCTCCTCGAAGCGCCCGAATACGGCATCCGCCGGCAGCCCGGCGCGCAGATGATCGGCGATGCTCGAGAGCACCGCGTCGCCGCTGGCGCGCCCGAGCGCATCGTTGACCTCATGAAACCCGTCGAGATCGATGAGCGCGAAGGTGACGACGCCGACGCCGCGCTTCGCCAGCGCCGCATCGAGCTTCTCGAGCATGACGCGGTGATTGGGCAGGCCGGTCAGGGCGTCCTCGCTGGTCAATCGGCGCACGGTCTCGGTGGTGCGATCGAGCGCGCCGGCGAGGCGTTGCGCGGCGCGCGCGGCGACAAACGCACAGAGCGCCAGCGCGGCTCCAATCGCGGCGGTAAGGCCCCACAGCCGCTTCATCGCCTGAACCAGCGCACGGTCGCTCGCCCAGCTGAACCAGCCGACGATGCGGCCGCGGGAGTCGATGAGCGATTGCACCTCGCGGCCCGCGTCGCCGCTGGGGTCGGAATTGAAGCGCAGACCCTTGAGACCGGCGCGACGCTCGATGAGCCGCAGCTCGGGATCGCCGATCCGGTCGACGTCGCCGGACACGGCACGAAACTCCTCCAGCGCCTGGCGCAGCGCTACTTGTCGCTCGACTTCGAGACGGCTGTCGTCGAATTGGGTGACGGCAAAGCCGATGCCCGCGCAGATGAGCACCGCGCCCGCGAGGATCATGAGCCACAGCGAGGCGATACGGACGGTGCGCGTGCCCCTGCCCTTGGGTGCCGGCGATATCGTCGGCTCATGCGCCGGCCGTCGGTGTGCCGCCCACCATCTTCGGGCTGCCGCAGCGGCCTGCATCACTCACGCCCCATCGGAAACTCGCCGGCGCGCAGGTTAGGTGGTCGTGATTAACGCCAAGGAAAGAGCCCTGCGGTAACCGAGCGTTGGTCACGGCGAGCCCCGCCACATATCGTTAAAAGGCGCCCTTAACGCGAGTCACTGGGCAGGAAGCCCATTCCATCGGCACTTCTGCGGGTTTCGGCCGCTCGTTGGCTAAGCATGGGCTAAGGCTCGCGGAGACCTTACACAACGACCGCGACCGCGAAGCCAAGCGCATTCGTCGCCGTGGTGGCCGCAGCGGAACAACGCCGCGCGCCGGCGTTAGCCCCAAGGTCTATAACCCCTACCTGGAGCGCCTCGGCTGGGCCTGGACGCCGACCATGTCCAT
>JASHXX010000437.1 GCA_030043335.1 Xanthobacteraceae bacterium | reverse complement strand
TCGCGTTCAGCAATTCGCACATCCTCGGCGCGTGCAGCATTGACCTTGTTGATGATCAGAACGTCCGCCATGTGGGCGACCGTTTCGCCCGGATAATGCGTGGCGACCTGGTGGGGTCGCAGGGCATCGGCGAGCGCGATGTGGAGATCGGGCCGCACAAAGGGAAAGTCGTTGTTGCCGCCGTCCCACACAACGATGTCGGCCTCGCGCTCGGCGGCGCGTACGATCTCGGCGTAGTTAACGCCCGCGAACACGATGTTGCCGATTGCGATATGCGGTTCGTACTCTTCGCGCTCCTCTGCGGAGCATTGCGCAGCATCGAGATCAGCGATGGAGGCGAACCGCTGCATCCGCTCGCCCGCAAGATCGCCATAGGGCATGGGGTGTCGCAACACAGCGACTCGCAGATGCCGCTTGCGCAGCCGACGCGACAGCCAACGCGCGACTGCCGACTTGCCGCATCCGGTGCGAACGGCGGTGATGGCAACGACCGGCAGCGACGACTCGAGCATTGTTGCGTTGGGGCCGAGGAGGATAAAGTTGGCTCCCGTCGCCAGCGATCGCGAGGCGATGTGCATCACGTGCTCGTGCGGCACGTCGCTATAGGCGAAGACGACTTCGTGTATCGAATGCGTCCGGCACAGCTGTTCGAGCTCTGCTTCTTCCACGATTGGGATCCCATCAGGATAGAGCGATCCGGCGAGGAGCGCCGGATAGCGCCGACCGGCGATGCCGGGGATCTGTGCTGCGGTGAAGGCGACGACTTCGACGGCCGGATCGTCGCGATAGACCATATTGAAGTTATGGAAATCACGGCCGGCCGCACCGACGATAATAATGCGCCGCCGGCGGCTGCTGGTACCTGATCGCCCGTGCTCCTTCGATGCAGCGGATCGGGATCGCGCCTCCATTGCGAACCTTTGCGTCAGCCCCCGCAGCCACAGCGTCACATTCGGCTGAACCCCGCGTTGAGCTAGGTCAACTCATTCGCCGCCGTGATCGTTTAAAAATCAGCACCCTGAACAGGAAAAGGCGGCGCATCGTTGTTCACATAATTTCTCAACGCCGTCGAAAATCTTTTTGGGCGATCGCCGGAAGTTTCGGGCGGCTCGCGGGCTGCGCAATGGCGAAAATTAAGCGGTTTTTCCGGCAACTCTTAATCAGCAGGTGCGACTCATTCTGTATCGAGCCTGCTCTGAAGAAGACTTGACCAATGAATGACCAATGAAACGCACCAACCAAACGCGAACAAACGTCGCCGAACGTTCGCAGAAGCGCCCATTTTTACTGAACTTTCCGACGCGGCTATGGCGCTCATACCGCTTGGTTGGAGGCTCGAGTCCCCTCGGCGGGGCCTCCTCACAAGAGGACCGCGAGCCGCGCGACGCCCGAGTTGGGAGAGAGGGAGAGACTGGGCCGCAGGCAGCCGCTTTTTAGCACAATCGCGCGCTGAAGCGGCTTTTTATTTGTTTGCTCCCGGCGCAACACCCTAGGTTTAGGAAGACG
Organism: Xanthobacteraceae bacterium; assembly: GCA_030043335.1. GTDB lineage: Bacteria > Pseudomonadota > Alphaproteobacteria > Rhizobiales > Xanthobacteraceae > BOG-931. Next base: position 6,204 of record JASHXX010000437.1, on the reverse strand, counting down.
CTGTAACGAGCGTTATCCATTTCCAATTGTCGTACTTATCCTTGCTCTGTCGGATATGGGTGTATCGTTTCAGGCTGGTCCAGCTCCGATGGCCCGAGACCGCGGCAACTTGGGGAATTGTTCTTCCCATTTCGAACAAGCGCGAAATCCCTTCATGCCGAAGATCATGAAATCGCAAATCTTCAATTCCCAGGAACTTGCACGCGCGGGTGAACGCAGTACTGATCGCATCGGTGGAATAGGGGAATATTTCCAGTTTTTTGCACGGCATTGATTTGATGATTGCGACCGCCTCGGGCGGAAGCTCACAGAAGACATGGTTGCCTTTCTTATCGCCGGGATGCTTCATGTCGCGCACGAGGATGCGGTCTTCTTCCAAATCTTCCCATCGCAGCAGCGTGATCTCTTCTTGCCGTCGCGTTGAGAACAACGCGAACGCAACAATTTTCTGCATCGGGATGGAGGCGGGTCGGTGCTCGCGAACGCGACCGAAGTGTTGCATCAGGCGATCGAGCTCTTCGAGCGTCGGCCTGCGGCTGCGCTCGGCAGCCTTGCCAATCAGACCCAACTTTTTTATCACCGTTACGGCGTTGTCGAATTGTTGACGCGATAACGGATAGCCCCAGGCCGGTCCCGCGACAGTGAAGATGTTTGAAAGGTGGGAAAAGTAATTGCCGCAGGTTTGTGGCTCGACCGTTTTATTGAGCTCCTTTGCGAATGAGACAAGCATTTGGCTGGTGATGTCGCTGCACCTCGTCTCGCCGAGTTCGCTCTGCTTTACGGTCTTGAGTACCTGCGCCTTGTTACCCAGCACGGGATTTTTTGATTCCTCGATGTAGCGGTCGATTACCGCGCCCATCGTTGGGTCCTCCTTGCGCTCGAGCCCACCGGGGCTTTTGAGCTCAGCTTCGCGTTTGACGATCCAGGCATTGGCGGCCGGCTTGCGGTCGAAGGTTTGCGCCTCGCGATGCACGGTTTTGCCGCCTATCTTGATGACGATCTGGGCGGTAAAAGCCTTCGAGCCATCTTTGCGGGTCCGTCCTATGATCGTGCCCATGTCGTACCGATTTTTCCGTCGTCGTACGTCGTCGTACTGCAGTCCGCTCAGCCAGTCCGCCCTATCGGTCGCGAGGCCGACGCGACCCGGCCATGCCGTCTCAGTCGGAGGAGTGAGTCCGTCCTAAAATCAGAACGTGGTACGACGCGGCTGCGAGAGTACGAATTTGTAGTACCAAGGACGCAAACAGGGGTCAAAATCGGCCGGAAATGGTACGATACCAGATATATCGCAAATCTGTCAGATGACTGAAAACACAGATAAAACGCAAAAAATGTCACAGTGGCGGTTTTGTGTCGCCCCTATGATGGAATGCACCGACCGGCATTGCCGGTTCTTCCATCGCCTGCTGACGCGACGCGCGCTGCTCTATACCGAGATGCTCACAGCCGGCGCGGTACTGCATGGCGACCGGGCGCGGCTCCTTCGCTTTGATGCAGCCGAGCACCCCTTGGCGCTGCAGTTGGGCGGCTGCGACCCGCAGGCGCTTGCCGGCTGCGCGCGCATCGGTGCGGATGCGGGCTTCGACGAGATTAATCTCAATGTCGGCTGCCCGTCCGACCGTGTGCGGGAGGGGCGCTTCGGCGCCTGCCTGATGGCCGAGCCGGAATTGGTCGGCGACTGCGTCGGCGCGATGAAAGCCACCGTCGCGGTGCCGATAACGGTGAAATGCCGGATCGGCATCGACGATCAGGATCCGGATCAGACGCTTGAGATTTTTGCGCAGGCGGTGGAGCAGGCCGGTGCCGACGCGCTGATCGTGCACGCCCGCAAGGCCTGGCTGAAGGGGCTGTCGCCGAAGGAGAACCGCGAGGTTCCGCCGCTCGACTATGAGCGTGTTTACCGGCTCAAGGCTGCGCATCCGCGGCTGACGATCGTGCTGAACGGCGGTATCGCCGGCGTCGAGGAAGCTCTGGCGCACCTGGCGCATGTCGACGGCGTGATGATGGGCCGTGCCGCCTACCAGGAGCCGTGGCGACTCATCGCCGTCGATCCGCTCTGCTTTGGCGAGGCCGCGCGTTGTTGTTCGCCGAAGGATGCCCTCGTCGCGTTGATTCCGTATATCGAGCGCGAGCTCGCGCGGGGCACGCGGCTCCATGCGATCACCCGGCATCTGCACGGCGTGTTCCGTGCGGTGTCGGGGGCGCGCGCCTTCCGCCGGCATCTCGCCGGCGCGGCGACCACACCGGACGCCGGCGCCGAGATCCTTGTTGCGGCGCTTGAGCTTCTCCGCGAGCAAGGCCGGATTCCGGCGCAGGTCGCCGCGTAGTAACGTCGCCTCGCCCGGCGCTCACGGGTAGCCGCGGAGCAGAAGCCGGTCGCCGCGCACCTCCCAGCTGCGCAATCGGTTGAGGAAGCTCATGCCGAGAAGGCTTACCTTGAGCTGGCCCGGCTGCACCACCAGCGCCTCGACCGAGTGCTCGACGAGACTGCCGATCGCGACGCGATCGAGCGTCACCGGCGCGGCGCGCGCGCGCCCATTGGCGGTATCGATACTCGTGGTATAGGCCAGGATTTCGAGCGGCAGGCCGGCGGCCTTGGCGTCTTCGCGGGTGAGCACGACTGAACTGGCGCCGGTATCGAGCACCATGGCGACGGATGCGCCGTTGACTTGGGCCGTCACCGCAAAGTCGCCGGTGTTGGTGCGCGCGATCTCGACATTACGCCCGCGCCCAATCACGTGACCAGGCACGAGTTCGGCCATCACCCGGTCGGCGACATCGCGCAGCTCGAACCGGTAGGAGTAGCCGATGACGAGCCCGAGCCCGAGCACGACCCACAGCAGCAACGAGCCGAGCGCATGCGTGAAACGCTCGCGGATCAGGGTCAGCGCCGCCCCGCCGAGAAAGACGAGAAGCGCCGTCTTGTAGACGAGCGAAGCGAAGTCCTGGTTTGAGAGCGGCCCGACCGTGCCTTCGCCGCGCCGGGCGATCAGGACGAGAATGGCGACGAAGAGCCCGATCAGCAAAAGCCACAACACCCGTCGGCGCAATTTTGGTCACCTCTCACGTCGCCGCCCGCGCGACGCGCGGCGACAATGTTTCACTGTTGGCTTTCTCTACGTTTGGCATGGCGGCGGAAATCGCGCGGCACCATAAAGCCGGAGCCGGCGAAGGCAATGCCGGTTCAGCCGCCGGCGCCGAACAGCGCCCTTTTGGCGCGGCCGCCGCCCTCATCGGCAGCGGAGGAAAGGTCGGGCGAATGCGGCGCAATCGACGGGACGCGCTCGGCGATCGGCGCCAGCGCCGACATCACCCGCTCCGGCGGGAAAGTGACGACCACCTCGGTGCCGATGCGCAGCTTCGATTTGAGGGTGAAGGTGCCGCCGTGCAGGTCGATGAGATTCTTGGCAATCGGCAGGCCGAGGCCGGCGCCCTGTTCGGCGGATTTGATCGAGTTGGAGCCCTGCCCGAACGAGGCCAGAACGATCGGGATTTCCTCTTCCGGGATGCCTGGCCCGGTATCCTTGACGCTCATGTATTGGCCGCCCGACGCTGTCCAGCCGACTTTCAGCCAGATCTCGCCGCCTTGCGGCGTGAACTTGATGGCATTGGACAGAAGATTCAGGCAGATCTGCCGCACCGCGCGCTCGTCTGCCCACAGCTTCGGCAGATCCGGCTCGAACAGCTCGTGAATGGTGATGCCGCGATTGCCCGCGCGCAGCTTGAGCAGGTGATGGCAATCCTCGACGACGCGGTTGAGCGACACCGGCTCCTCGTTGAGCTCGTAGCGGCCGGCTTCGATGCGGGAGAGATCGAGGATCTCGTTGATGAGGTTGAGCAGGTGCACGCCGGAACTGTGAATGTCGCCGGCGTAGTCCTTATACGCCGCGACGGCGTGTTGTCCGAAAATCTCGCCTTTCATGACCTCGGAGAAGCCGAGGATGGCGTTGAGCGGCGTGCGCAGCTCGTGGCTCATCTGGGCTAGGAAACGCGATTTGGCGATATTGGCGGCTTCGGCACGGCGGCGCGCTTCGTCGGAGATCGACTTCGATTGTTCGAGCTCGCCGATCAGCGCGTCCTTTTCCGCGCGTGCTTCGAGCGTCGCTAGCGTCGTGGAATAGAGCCGGTATGCGAGCAGCGAGAAGTAGCCCTCAGCCGTCAACGCCATGATGGCGAGGATGTAATCGTGCAGCGTGCCCTTGAGCGCGAAGTCGAGCGCGATCGCGACGGTTACCGGCAGGGTCAGGGCGAATACCGCGATCGGCACGCTCGAGGCCAACATGCTCGATATCGCCACGACCAGGAGCATGACGAACAGCATGAACGTGCCGGACTGCCCATCTCCGCCGATCGGATGGATCAGGATGAACGTCCATGCCATGCCGAAGAACAGATCGAGCATGATGAACTGCATCCGCGATGAGCGCAGATTGGCGGTGTTCGCCGGCGCGTCGAGAAATTGCCGGCACTTGCCGATAATCGCGAGATGGATGATCAGCGCGCCCACAGTCCACACCCCTGAACTCAGGGCTTGCGTCCACAGGCCGGAGAGGAGACCGATGGTGACGATCAGGACCAGGATGAGAGGCGAAGCTGACAGCCGGTTCTGGGCGAACAGGCGAAGCAATTCGTAATCGAAAACCGGGCGGGTGCCGCTGGTCGAGGTGAGCCGATCACGCGCCTCGCGAACGTGCCTGGCGGCAAGGCGCCGCGTCACTGGCGAAGCAGCGCCGGAGGACGCAAGCTCGCGCGATTCACTGGTTATTGGCGGCATCGGGACCCGTCGGTGACGATGGTTCGCGCCAACCTCCCGCAAATTTCTTAAGACCTGGCTTAAGCTTGCCGGCATAGTGCAGCTAATGCCGGCATTTTCGTAACCGCGCGGTCGGTTTCGCCGCTCGGCGGGGGCGAGCGAGCACAACCCCGTCGGCCTCGATAGGCGGGCAGGATAAATTTGCGCCGTCAACGGGATAGGGGAGGGTGCCGCCCCGGTGAAGCTAAGATCGCATGGGGCGCGATCCGATCCAAGAAGATCCGATCCAGGAACGAGCCGACGCGGAACCAATCCGTGCGGATCGGATTATCGCCAAGACCCAATTCAGGGTCACTTCCAGAACTCCGGAGAGATATCGACGGATAAGCGAATTGCCGGTCTGCTCGGGGCGGCGGCTGCCCTGACGGCGGTGAACACCGCGCCAGCCGCGACCCCAGCGCAGGAAGCGGGGCTTGCGCCGGCGACAAATTATCGGGAACTCCTCGATCCGATTCCGAACGCAGTGGCGGCGCTAAAGGCGGATGAGGCACAGCGCAGCAGCGCCCCGATGCGCGGCGAGACGCGGCTTGCTTATCATGATCACCACCACCATCACCGGTGGCGGCGCCACCACCATCATCACCATCACCGTTGGTGGCATCACCACCATCATCACCATCACCGTTGGTGGCATCACCACCACTACTGATCGGGCGATCTGCTCGAGTGTCGGCCCGGCTGCGGCCAACCGGCGGCGGCCGGGATTTGGCGCGCGATCGGGAGTTCCACGTGGACCGTCAGGAATGACCGGGATGCTGCCCTGCCTTTTGCGGCAGCACCAGGATGCAGATAACGATAAAGGCCGCAATGACCGCCGAGGCCGCCGGCCGGCTCAGGGCAAGCCCGCCGTCGCTGACTGGCTTGTCGAGGAAATCGCCGATCGTCGCGCCAAGCGGCCGTGACAGGATAAAAGCTGCCCAGAACAGAAAAACCCGCGAGATATTGGTCCAGTAATAGGCCGCCGCCAGCGCCGCCAATCCGGCCGCAAAAACCGGCGCGCCGCCTTCGTAGCCGAGGCCGGTGTCGTCTGCCGTCCAGTCGCCAAGCGCCGTTCCCAGCGTCTGCGACAAGGTGATCGCCGTCCAGTAGAAGGCTTCAACCTTCGGCGTGCACGGCGAGGAGGCACGCAAGCAGGATCGACGAGCCGCCGGCGTAGCCGACGCCCAGCGACCGATCGGCGAAGTCGGCCATGGTCGTGCCTGCGGTCGTCGAGGCAATGATGGTCGCCCAGTACAGAAAAGGGTGAAATTTGCTGGCGGTGATCTGGACCAGGATCAGCACCACCAGCGATGAGAGAAACAGCGCCGTGCCGGCGAGGTAGCCCCAATCGAGCGTCATGGTCACGGTGTCGCCGCCGGTCTCCCCAAGCGTCGTCGCCGCGATCTTGATGA
>JASHXX010000436.1 GCA_030043335.1 Xanthobacteraceae bacterium | reverse complement strand
TTCTCCGCATAGTAGCGCCAGTCCCAGGGGCTGAGCGTGAAGTTGCCGCCCTCTTCTTGCACCAGCGCCTGCATGGCGTCGCGGTCGGCGAGCGCCTTTCGCCGCGCACGCGACCATACCGTGTCGAGCAGCTCGCGCGCCGCGGCCGGGGTTTTAGCCATGGCGTCGTCGAGCCGGTAGTGAACGAAATCGGCATGGCCGAGGAGCCGGGCGCGCTCGGCGCGCAGCCTGACGATCTCGGCGATGATCGCCTTGTTGTCGGTTGCGCCGCCAGTGTCGCCGCGCGCGGTGAAGGCGTGAAACACCTTCTCGCGCAGGTCGCGGCGCTGCGCGAATTGCAGGAACGGCTCGACGCTCGAGCGGGAGAGGGTGACGACGTGGCCGTCAAGGCCGCGTTCCTTGGCTTCCGACTTCATCGCCTCGCGCATGAAATCGGGGAGCCCGGCGAGCTCGGCTTCCCCAGCGAGCGAGAGCGCGAAGGCTTGCTCGTCGGCGAGCACGTTCTGGCTGAAGGCGGTGGTCAGCGCCGCGAGACGCTCGATGATCGCGGCGAGGCGCTCCTTCGCCGCCGCGTCGAGCGCGGCGCCGGCACGGCGGAAGGTCACGCGGTAGCGCTCCAGTACGCGGTGCTGTTCGGCGGAAAGGGCAAGCGTGTCGGCTTGGCTCCAAAGCGCATCGATGCGCCGGAACAGCGCCGCGTCGGTGTTGATCCTGTTCCAATGCCGGGCGACCTGAGGCGCGATCTCGCGCTCGATCTCCTGCAGCGCGTCGTTGGTGTCGGCGCCGGCGAGAAGGTCGAAGACATTCTCGACCCGCGCCAGCGCCGCGCCGGCGAGCTCCATCGCCTCGACGGTGTCGGCGAAGGTGGGCGCGGCGTCATCCGCGGCAATCGCCGCGATCTCGGCCTCGTGCTCGGCGAGAGCGCGCGCATAGGCCGCCCGGAAATGCTCCGGCTTGATGCGGTCGAACGGCGGGACTTCGTCGGGGGTCGTCCACGCCTCGAAGAACGGATTGCCGGTCGGTTCGGGTGCAGTCATTCGCGGCTCATCGAGTGCGGGCAAGCGGGCAAGCGTCATATATGTCGAGCCGGCGCGGCCGCGAGGCCGCTCCGCCTCATGCCGGCGCCGGCGACGGGCCGCGCCCGGCGGCGCGGCGCATAAACAAGATCGCCAGCAACGGCAGGCCGACGACGAAAAAGATGGCGCGCAACGGCACCAGCTCCCGGCGTGCAATCGACAGCGCGCCACCGAGCGGAAATGTCGCCATCACCAGGACAACGAGCCATTCCAGCAAGGAGCGCCGCGGAAAGACGAGGGTGGTGAGACCGACCGAGGTGAAGGCCGCGATCCATTTGAGCATCGAGACGTAGTAGTGGAACGGCAGGTCCGGAGCGACGTCGGCGCCGTGCAGGCTGCCCAGTCCGTAGACGATGTAGAGGATGTTCTCGATGATGTCGCTCAACCCCGCCAGGATGCCGAAGCCGAGCCCCAGCGCCGCGATCAGCCGCCCGCCGGCCGGCGCGCACAGGAACAGCGCGCCAAACACCGCGAGGTAGCTGATCACCAACAGCGTATCGAGGCTCATATAGTCGAGGAGCAATCCCGGTTGGGTTTGGATGATGGCGAGGAGCTTCGCCTTCGTCGCGACGGTTTGCGTGACCTGGAGCTGAGCGCCCCTGGTGAGGACCGCCATGGCGATGGCGTCGACCCAGCCGATGACGGCGGCGATGGCGCCGGCGCGCGGTGAAGCGGCATGGTCCATGGCTGAGCCTTCGCGGATGCCGGCAAATGGCCGCGGCCGGCGCGGCCTGTCAACCGCGGGGCGCGAGCGGCGAAGGCGCCTTGATCCGGCCGCCGCTTTCGGAGAGAGTGCCGGCCCATGAATGAACCCCGGCCGCAGCGCTCCAGGCGCATCCTCTGGCAGAACGTGCTGACGGTCGCCAGCGCCGCGATCCTGATCGCCGCCGAGGTGTTCGGGGCGGCGTTTGCCGGAAGCTGGGCGATCGCCAGTCTGCTCGCGCTCGGCACGCTCGGCGCCCGCGTGCTCGACGGCGTGTTCATGCTGTGCGGCATCGCCGTGATGGCCCAGTTCGTGCGCGCCGCGCATCGCGTCGAGCCGTTCACCGCCGCCGACTGAGCGCCGCCGGCGCGCCGCGCGGCTCGACAACACTTTGTTAAGACCAAAACGCTTGCGCCGCATCGCCGAATGGCTTATTGCGGAAATTGCCCAATTTCGCACGTGCCTGTGGCCGTGTGTCGGTCGGTGGGCATCCGGACAAGAGGCCGGACAGCCGCCTAAGGAAGAGACCGCTACTTCCTTGCTCCCGCGACCGGCAGCCGGAGGCGAAACCGGCATAGCCAGCTCTCCACTGGCGACGCGGCTTAAAGCAACGACGGAAGGGCTTTTTTGGGTCTACGCGCCGGCGCCAATGCCGGGGACACCGAAAGGGCTTGTCCATCTTTGCCAGCAGTGCGGAACGGGATCTCCCTAATCCGGACCAAGGCAGCAATCACGGCGACGCAAGCGGCTCCGCATGTGCGGAGATCCGCGCCCGTCGCAGGAGGTTCACCTCGGCGGCTACGCCGCCTGTCGGATTAGGGAGTGGGTGGCGATGACCGCACGCATCCGCGAATTCCTCAAACAACGCAGCAATGACGGACCCTGCCTGGTGCTCGACCTCGACGTGGTCCGCGAGAACTACCAGAACTTCGCCAAGGCGCTGCCGGACACCAAGGTGTTCTACGCCG
>JASHXX010000435.1 GCA_030043335.1 Xanthobacteraceae bacterium | reverse complement strand
ATCAGCACCGCCTCCTCGATATTGTGCGTGACCAGGATCACGCCCTTGATCGGCAGCTTGCCCTCGCCCCAGAGCTCGAGGAAGTCGGTGCGCAGCGTTTCCGCGGTGAGCACGTCGAGGGCGGAGAACGGCTCGTCCATGAGCAGGATGTTGGGATGGACCACCAGCGCTCGGGCGAAGCCGACGCGCTGGCGCATGCCGCCGGAAAGCTCGCGCGGATAAGCGGATTCGTAGCCGTCAAGCCCGATCAGATCGATCGCGGCGAGCGCGCGCGTGCGGATTTCCGCGTCGGGAAGGCCGAGCGCCTCGAGCCCGAGCTGCACGTTCTCCAGGACCGTGAGCCAGGGAAACAGCGCGAACGACTGGAACACCATGGCGATGCCGGGCGCCGGCGCGTTCACCGGCTGGCCCAGATAGGTCACGGTGCCGCCTGAGGGCCGCATCAAGCCGGCGATCGAGCGCAGCAGCGTCGATTTGCCGGAACCCGTGCGGCCGAGCAGGCCAATGATCTGACCCTGCGCCAGCTTGAGGTCGATGCCGTCGAGGACCAGAAGCTCGCCGCCATCGGCGCGCGGAAAGGTCTGCCGCAGCGCGTGAATGTCGAGGAGGGGGGCGCTCGGGGGAGCCGCGGTGGTGTCGATGCTCATGGTTCGTGTCTCTCCGCGGTTCCTCATCCCAGTCGGAACTTGCGCTCGGCGTAGTGATAAAGCGGCCGCCAGAACAGGCGATTGATCACGACGACAAACAGACTCATCACGGTAATGCCAAGCACGATGCGATGGAAATCGCCGGCGTCGGTCTGCTGCGCGATATAGGCGCCGAGCCCCTTGGCCTGAAGATGCTCGTCACCCCAAGACGCGACCTCGGCAACGATGCTGGCGTTCCACGATCCGCCCGAAGCGGTGATGGCGCCGGTGACGTAGTAGGGCAGCACCGCGGGAAGCGCGATCCGCCGCCACCACAGCCAGCCGCGGACGCGGAAATTGGTGCCGGCGGCGCGCAGCTCGGCCGGGATCGCGATTGCGCCGGCGATGACATTGAACAGGATGTACCATTGGGTGCCGAGGATCATCAGCGGGCTGAGCCAGATGTTCGGATCGAGCTTGAGCGCGACGATCGCCGACACCACGACGGGGAACAGGACGTTCGCCGGGAACGCGGCGAGGAACTGCGCTATCGGCTGCACCACTTCGGCGGCGTTGGGCCGGGTGCCGACCCACACGCCGATCGGCACCCAGATGACGCTGGCGACCGCGATCAGCACGACGACGCGGGTAAGGGTGAAGAAGCCGAGCACCAGGGTGGTGCCGACGTCGGCAAGCGTAATGTCTTCCGTGACGAAGCGCCCGACCTGCCACAGCGCCAGCGCGCCGAGGACGAGCGCGATCGCGGCCCACTGGAAGGTGATCCACGGATGCTGTTTCTCCGGCGCCTTCTTTGCCGCGGCGCCGCGATCGGACCAGCGCGCCAGCAGGAGGTGGCGCCACGCCGCGCCGCAGGGCTCGGCGACGCGATCGACCAGGCGCGAGCGGCGCAAAACGTCGAAGACCCACGAGCGCGGCGGCAGTACGCCGGGTTCCTGCTCGAAGCGGAAGCGGTCGGCCCAGGCGACCAGCGGCCGGAACAGCACCTGGTCGTAGATCAGGATGACGATCAGCATGGTGAGGATCGCCCAGGCGACGGCGGTCAGGTCGCGATGCTCGATGGCGAGCGCGATATAGGAACCGACGCCGGGCAGCGTGATCGTGGTGTTGCCGACGCTGATTGCTTCCGAGGCGACGACGAAGAACCAGCTCCCCGACATCGACATCATCATGTTCCAAATGAGCTGCGGCATCGCGAACGGCACGTCGACGCGCCAGAAGCTCATCCACGGGCCGAGCCGGAAGTTGCGCGCTGCCTCGGTGAGCTCGGTCGGCACCGTGCGCAGCGACTGATAGAAGCTGAACGCCATGTTCCAGGCCTGGCTGGTGAAGATCGCGAAGATCGCGGCGTATTCCGCGCCGAGCACCCGTCCCGGCGCCAGCGCCATGAAGAACACGACGGTGACCGAGATGAAGCCGAGGATCGGCACCGACTGGAGAATGTCGAGGAGCGGCACCAGGAGGCGTTCAGTGTACCGGTTCTTGGCGGCAAGCGTCGCATAGGTGAACGTGAACAAGAGCGACAGCGCCATGGCGATCAGCATGCGCAGCGTCGTGCGCGCCGCGTATTCCGGCAGATTCGCCGGATCGAGCGACAGCGGCTGGCGCTGCAGCTCGGCCAAGGGCTGCAGCAGATGCCGGCTGCCCTCGGCGAGGAACGCGAGCAAGCCGAGGACCAACAGGATCGCGAGCACGTCCCAGCGGCTGAACAACCGGGCCCAGCCGCCGACGGAAATTGGCACGATCACTCGCATCGGCGATGCCCGGGTCTCTCGCTGCCGTCACGCAATCGTCACGAAAATCGCGGCCTCGACTGCGTCGCCGGCCGCGAGCTTGGCGCGATCCCATAACATCCGCCCGGCATTGGGCAAAGATTATTACGCCCGTCTCGGCATCTGAGTCGGATGATCCTCTCCGTCACCCTGAGCCACCCGGGCCGTCGCCCCGCGCGGCTCGCCGCGCTCGCGCCTCAGCCGCCGATCGTTCGCGGGCTGCCGCGGGGTCCTCAGGACGACGGCGCGGGCGTCCGCGGCGCCATGGCGCTGAAGGCGTGCGCGAGCTCGATCGGCAGTGGGAATATGATGGTGGAGCCGCGCTCGTTGGCGATATCGAACAGCGTACCGAGGTAACGCAGCTGCATGGCCTGCGGCACGCCGCCGAGAATGCGCGCGGCCTCGACCAACTTCTGCGCCGCCTGCTGCTCGCCTTCGGCGTTGATGATCTTGGCGCGGCGCTCGCGCTCGGCCTCGGCTTGGCGGGCGATGGCGCGCACCATGCTCTCGTCGAGGTCGATG
>JASHXX010000434.1 GCA_030043335.1 Xanthobacteraceae bacterium | reverse complement strand
AGTTCGTGAACGCGCAGCTGCTGGTGCGGACGTTGAAAAACGTTGTGACCGTGCCAAGCGCGGCGATCCAGCGCGGCGCGCCCGGCACCTATGTCTACGCGATCAACGCCGACAACACCGTTTCGGTGCGGCCGATCAGCGTCGGCCCGACCGACGGCCCGATGGTGCACGTCAAATCGGGGCTCACGGTCGGCGAGCGCGTGGTGGTCGACGGCACCGACCGCCTGCGCGACGGCGCGCGTGTGACGATTCCCGCTGCGGGCGGTCAAGGGCCCGGCGCGGCGGCGCCGGCAGGAAACCCGGCTCAACCGCCGCCGGCCGGCGCCCCGGTCCCGGCGCAGCCTGGTCACGCGCCTGCTGCGGGCGCGCCCGGAGCGGATGGCCGGCAGCACCATCAGGATCATTCGCAGAATCGACCCAATAACAGCGGCCAATAGCGGTCGTGGGGCGGCCAGCGCGCACGCGCGACCATGAAACGGTGCGATGAACGTCTCCGAACCCTTTATTCTGCGTCCGGTCGGCACCACGCTGCTGATGGCAGCGATCATGCTGTCGGGCATCGTCGCTTACGGCTTCCTGCCGCTCTCGACACTGCCTGAAGTCGACTATCCGACGATCCAGGTGCAGACGTTCTATCCCGGCGCCAGCCCGGAAGTGATGACGTCGTCGGTGACGGCGCCGCTCGAGCGCCAGCTCGGGCAGATGTCGGGACTGAACCAGATGATCTCGGCGAGCTCGGCCGGCGCCTCGATCATTACGCTGCAGTTCAGCCTCGATCTCAGCCTCGACGTCGCCGAGCAGGAGGTCCAGGCCGCGATCAACGCCGCCAACAATCTCTTGCCCAGCGATCTGCCAATTCCGCCGGTCTACGCCAAGATCAATCCGGCCGACGCGCCAATCCTCACGCTCGCAGTCACCTCGAAGACGGTGTCGCTGACCGATCTCGAGGACTTGAGCGAAACCCGGCTGGCCCAGAAGATCTCGCAGCTGACCGGGGTCGGCCTGGTCAGCATCAGCGGCGGCAACCGGCCGGCAGTGCGCATTCAGTTCAATCCGCAATCGCTTGCCGCCTACGGGCTCAACATCGACGATGTGCGCACCACCGTCGCCAATTTCAACGTCAACACGCCGAAGGGAAATTTCGACGGCCCGGCGCAGGCCTCGACGATCGACGCTAACGACCAGGTGGAGAGCGCCGCCCAGTACGCCAACATCATTCTGGCCTATCGCAATGGCGGGCCGGTTCGGCTCTCTGACGTCGCCAACGTCGTCAGCGGCCCGGAGAACATCAAGCTCGGCGCCTGGTCCAATACCATGCCGGCGATCATTCTCAATGTCCAGCGGCAGCCGGGCGCCAACATCATCCAGGTCGTGGACCGTATCAAAACCTTGCTGCCGCAGATCACCTCGACCCTGCCGTCGGCGGTCAGTGTCGCCGTATTGAGCGACCGCACCGTTACCATCCGCGCCTCGGTCGCCGACGTCGAGTTCGAGCTCGGCCTCGCCGTCGTCCTGGTAGTGATCGTGATCTTCCTGTTCCTGCGCACGCTGCCCGGCACCTTGATTCCGAGCCTGTCGGTGCCGCTGTCGCTCGTGGGCACGCTCGGGGCGATGTATCTCCTCAATTTCAGCCTCGACAATCTGTCGCTGATGGCGCTGACCATTGCCACCGGCTTCGTCGTCGACGACGCCATCGTCATGATCGAGAACGTCGCCCGCTACGTCGAGGGCGGAATGAACCCGCTCGAGGCGGCGCTGCGCGGCTCGCAGCAGATCGGGTTCACCATCATTTCGCTGACCATCTCGCTGATTGCGGTGCTGATCCCGCTCCTGTTCATGGGCGAGGTCGTCGGCCGGCTGTTTCATGAATTTGCGATTACGCTCGCGGTCACCATCGTGATCTCGGCCGTAGTGTCGCTGACCCTGGTGCCGATGATGTGCGCCAAGCTCATTCGCCATCATCCCGACGCCGAGCGCACCGGCTTCGACCTGCGGGCTGAACGCATGTTCAACGCGACCATCGCGCTCTACGGCCGGACGCTGAACTGGGTGCTTGACCGCCAGCCGCTCACCCTTTTGGTCGCGGTGCTGACGCTCGCCCTGACGCTGATCCTTTACGTCATGATCCCGAAGGGATTCTTCCCGGTGCAGGATACCGGGATGATCCAGGCGATCACCGAGGCGTCGCAGAGCATCTCCTATCAGGCGATGGCAAAGCTGCAGAACGAGGTGGCCGAGGCGGTGCTGGCCGATCCGGACGTCGAGAGTCTGAGCTCATTCATCGGCGTCGATGGCACCAATCAGACGCAGAACACCGGCCGGCTGCTGATCAACCTCAAACCGCACGACCAGCGCAGCCTCAACGCCAGCGCAATCATCCGGCGCATCCAGCGCGAGGTTTCCGGCGTCGTCGGCATCTCACTCTACATGCAGCCGGTGCAAGACTTGACTATCGATTCCACCATCAGCCGCGCGCCTTACGACTTCGTGCTCGAGGACGCCAATCCCACCGAATTCGATACCTGGGTGCCGCGCCTGGTGCAGCGGCTGAGCCAATTGCCGCAGCTCACCGACGTCGCCAGCGATCTCTTGCAAAAGGGGCTGACGCTCAACATCGTTATCGACCGCGCCACCGCCGCGCGCTTCGGCATCACTCCGGCGACGGTCGACAACGCGCTCTACGACGCCTTCGGCCAGCGCATCATCTCGACAATCTATACCCAATCGAACCAGTACCGCGTGATCATGGAGGTCGATCCGTCGCTGCAGCGCTCGCTCGACGGGCTGTCGATGATCTACCTGCCGTCGTCGTCCTCCACCACCAACGGGCAAGTGCCGCTTTCGGCGATCGTGCACCTGGAGCAGAGCACCGGGCCGCTCCTGGTCACGCACTACGGCCAGCTGCCGGCGACCACGATCTCGTTCAACACCGCACCGGGCGTCTCGCTCGGCGAGGCGGTCGACGCCATCCAGCAGGCCGAGAGCGACGTCGGACTGCCGATCAGCTTCATCACCGCTTTCCAGGGCACCGCGGCGGCGTTCCAGTCCTCGCTCGCCAATGAGGTGTTCCTGATCATCGCCGCGGTGGTAGCGATGTACATCGTGCTCGGCGTGCTCTACGAGAGCTTCATCCACCCGATCACCATCCTCTCGACCCTGCCGTCGGCCGGCGTCGGCGCGCTGCTCTCGCTGATGCTGCTGCACTACGACC
Organism: Xanthobacteraceae bacterium; assembly: GCA_030043335.1. GTDB lineage: Bacteria > Pseudomonadota > Alphaproteobacteria > Rhizobiales > Xanthobacteraceae > BOG-931. The sequence continues at coordinate 4 of JASHXX010000434.1, read as the reverse complement.
TCGA
>JASHXX010000433.1 GCA_030043335.1 Xanthobacteraceae bacterium | reverse complement strand
CTCGTGGCAGAAGGCGGTCGGCGGCGAAGCCGCGCACGGCATGTTGATTCTCTCCCCGCGCGCGGTCGAGCGACTCGAGAGCTACGCACCGCCCTGGCCACTGCCGAAAATCTTCCGCATGACTAAGGGCGGCAAGCTCAACGAGGGCATCTTCCAGGGCGAAACCATCAACACGCCGTCCATGCTGTGCGTCGAGGACTATCTCGACGCGCTCGCATGGGCAAAATCGATCGGCGGATTGCCGGCGCTGCGCGCGCGCGCCGACGCCAACGCCAAAGTCGTGGCCGATTGGGTCAAGCGGGCGACGTGGATCGACTTCCTCGCCGCCGATCCGAAGGTGCGCTCCAACACCTCGGTATGCCTCAAGGTCGTCGATCCTGCGGTGACCCGGCTTCCGCCCGAGGCGCAGGCCGCCTTTGTCAAGGGCATTGCCGCCGTGCTCGACAAGGAAGGCATCGCCTACGACATCGACGCCTACCGCGACGCGCCGGCGGGCCTGCGTATCTGGTGCGGCTCGACCGTAGAGCGTGCGGATGTCGAGGCGCTGACGCTGTGGCTCGATTGGGCCTACGCCAACGCCAAGGAGGCGCTGGCCAAGGCCGCGTGAACAAGCGATGACTCCCAAGGTTCTCATCTCCGACGCGCTCTCTCCCGCCGCGGTCGCGATCTTTAAGGACCGCGGCATCGACGTCGACTTTCAGCCCAATCTCGGCAAGGAAAAGGACAAGCTCGCCGAGGCGATCAACGGCTTCGATGGGCTGGCGATTCGTTCCGCCACCAAGGTCAGCGCCAAACTCCTGGAGAAGGCAGCAAAGCTCAAAGTGATCGGCCGCGCCGGCATCGGCGTCGACAATGTCGATGTGCCGGCGGCGACCGCGCGCGGCGTCATCGTCATGAACACGCCGTTCGGCAATTCGATCACCACCGCTGAACACGCGATCACGCTGATGCTGTCGCTCGCCCGGCAGATCCCCGAGGCCGACGCGTCGACCCGCGCCGGCAAATGGGAGAAGAACAGGTTCATGGGCGTCGAAATCTTCGGCAAGACGCTCGGCGTCATCGGCTGCGGCAACATCGGCTCGATCGTCGCCGACCGCGCGCTCGGCCTGAAGATGAAGGTGGTCGCCTATGATCCGTATCTGTCGGCCGAACGGGCGCTCGATCTTTGCGTCGAGAAAGTCGAGCTCGACGAACTGTTGCGGCGCGCCGACTTCATCACCCTGCATACGCCGCTGACCGACAAGACCCGCAACATCATCAACGCGCAGTCGCTGGCGCAGACGCGCAAGGGCGTCCGCCTGATCAATTGCGCGCGCGGCGAACTCATCGACGAGGCGGCGCTGGCGGCTGCGCTGCAATCCGGCCACGTCGCCGGCGCCGCGCTCGACGTCTTCGCCGACGAACCGGCGACGCAAAATCCGCTGTTCGCGCTGCCCAACGTCGTCTGCACGCCGCATCTTGGCGCCTCGACCCGCGAGGCGCAGGAAAACGTCGCGCTGCAGGTTGCCGAGCAGATGTCGGAATATCTCCTGCGCGGCGCGATCGCCAACGCCGTGAACTTTCCCTCGATCAGCGCCGAAGAGGCGCCTAAGCTCAAGCCATTCGTCGCGCTCGCGGAGAAGCTCGGCTCGTTCGCCGGCCAGCTCACCGAGACCGGCGTCAAGCGGGTGCAGCTGCGCTACGAGGGCGAGGTGGCGCAAATGAACACCAGGGCGCTCACCTCGGCGGCGGTCGCCGGGCTGCTGCGCCCGATGCTGCAGGACATCAACGTCGTCTCGGCCCCGATCGTCGCCAAGGATCGCGGCATCATCGTCGAGGAGACGCGGCGCGAGGCCGCGGGCGACTACGACAGCCTGATCACGGTGACGGTCACCACCGACCGGCAATCGCGCCACGTCTCCGGCACCGTGTTCGCCGACGGCCGGCCGCGCATCGTCAACATCAAAGGCATCCGCATGGACGCCGAGTTCGGCGCCTCGATGATCTACATCACCAATCTCGACAAGCCGGGCTTCATCGGCAAGTTCTCCTCGACCCTCGGCGAGGCCGGCATCAACATCGCGACCTTCCATGTCGGCCGTGAAGCGCCGGGCGGCGAGGCGGTAGCGCTGATCGAGATCGACGGCGAACTGCCCGCCGAAGTGCTCGCCAAGGTGCGCGCGCTGCCGCAGGTGCAGCAGGCGAAGCCCTTGCGGTTCTGACACCGGCGCCCACTATTTGTTTGTCGGTCGTAGACTTCGCACCGTCGCTTGCCGTGACGGCCGCGTCGCGATCGTGATCCCGGCGAACACCAGCGCGTAACCGATGGCGTGGTGCAGCTCGAAACGTTCGCCGAGAAGGCCGATCGCCAAAATCGATCCAAATACCGGCACTAGGTACAGGAACGGCGCGGCGCGGTTCGCGCCGATAAGCTCGATGCCGCAGTTGAGGAACAAATAACCGAGCAGCGAGGGAAACACGCACACATAGGCGAAGCTCGCGAAGGTCACGGCGTCGAGCACGAAGGTCTTGCCGCTCGCGACTTCCCAGGCGGCCACCGGAATGAGGAGCAGCGCCCCGATACCGATGAGCACGGCGAGCAGCGACAGCGGGTGCATCGCCGGCCGCCTGCGCAGCCACGCCGTGTAGAATCCATAGACTAACAATGCGACTAAGAACCAGAGGTCGCCACCGTTGAAAGCGATGCCGACGAGAACGGCAAGGCTGCCATGGGCGATGATCACCAGGACGCCAGTGAGCGAGATGCAAATACCGGCGGCTTGACGCGGACTCAGGCGATCGCCGAACAGCGCAAAGGTCCACAAGGCGACGAACAGCGGCCCGATCGATTGCAAGAGCAATCCGTTGATCGCCGTGGTGTATTGCAGGCCGTAGTAGGCCATCGTGTTGTACGTCGAAATCCCGGTGAGCGCGAGGACCGTCAGCAATCCGGCGTGTCGGCGGATCGTTGGCCAATCGCGCAGCAGGTGCGGCAGGGCGAACGGCAGCAGGATCAGGAGCGCCCCGGCCCAGCGGATACAAGCGAACGTCACCGGCGGAATGTGCCCGACTACAAAACGGCCGAGCACGGTATTGCCGGCCCAGAACAGCGAGGTGAGCGACAGCAGCAGATAGGGCTGGTCCAGCAGCCACCCGCGGGTGCGACTCCGCGATTCGACACCTGCTCCCGACATAGCCGCCTTTCTGCAATCGCGAGCGGGATGCACCTGCTATCGCGGAACTGCGTCGGGCGACCAGCGCCCCCGTTGCATGGCTAACGGCGACCTTCGACAATCGACGAGCGCGCGTCCCGGGCGTGCCAGGCGGAGTCGCATTCGCATCCGCATTTACCGTAAATTCTCCGTCATTCCGTGAACTTGGCGGCGCCGAGCGGCACCCTTTTGCAGGCCGCGCCGCCTTGCTTCGGGCTGCGTCATCCATTATCCGGACAGCGGCTATATCCGAACCATATGAAGCAATTCATCGGGCTGTTGGGGATAGTTCCTCATGGCAAACGTTGTCGTGGTCGGCTCCCAGTGGGGCGATGAGGGCAAGGGCAAGATCGTCGACTGGCTTTCCGAGCAAGCCGACATCGTCGTGCGCTTCCAGGGCGGCCACAACGCCGGCCACACCCTGGTGATCGACGGCAACACCTTCAAGCTCTCGCTGCTGCCTTCCGGCGTGGTACGGCCGGGCAAGCTGTCGATCATCGGCAACGGCGTGGTGCTCGACCCGCATGCGCTGATTGAGGAGATCGGACGGCTCAAGGCGCAAGGCATCAGCGTAACACCGGACGATCTGCGCATCGCCGAAAACACCACGCTGATCTTGCCACTGCATCGCGAGCTCGATACCATCCGCGAATCCGCGAATGCGGTGACGCGAATCGGCACTACGCGGCGCGGCATCGGCCCGGCCTATGAGGACAAGGTCGGGCGGCGTGCGATCCGCCTGATGGATCTCGCCGACGGCGCGACGCTCGACGCCAAGATCGAGCGTCTCCTGGCCCACCACAATGCGTTGCGGCGCGGCCTCGGACTCGAGCCGGTCTCGCCGAGCGCGATCCGCGAGGAGTTGATGGCGGCGGCGCCGCGCATCCTTCCCTACATGGATACGGTCTGGTCGCTGCTCGAGCAGAAGCGACGCGAAGGCAAGCGCATCCTGTTCGAGGGCGCGCAGGGCTCGCTCCTCGACGTCGACCACGGCACGTATCCTTATGTCACCTCCTCAAATACGGTCGCGGCGCAGGCGGCGACCGGCTCCGGCCTCGGCCCCAATGCGATCGGCTACGTGCTCGGCATCTGCAAGGCCTACACCACCCGGGTCGGCGAGGGCCCGTTCCCGACCGAGCAGGACAACGAGATCGGCCGCACGCTGGGTAAGCGCGGCAAGGAATTCGGCGTGGTCACCGGCCGGCCGCGGCGTTGCGGCTGGTTCGACGCCGTCTTGGTGCGCCAGAGCGTGCGCACCAGCGGCATTCAAGGCCTTGCCCTCACCAAGCTCGACATCCTCGACGGTTTTGATGAAATCAAGGTGTGCGTCGGCTATGATCTCGACGGCCGCGAAATTGACTATCTTCCCGCCGGCGAGCACGCCCAGGCGCGGGTCAAGCCGATCTACGAGACGATCGCGGGCTGGCGTGAAAAGACTGCGCACGCGCGTTCCTGGGCCGATTTGCCGGCGCAGGCAATCAAATATGTGCGTCGCCTCGAGGAACTGATCGGCTGTTCCGCCGCGATGTTGTCGACGAGCCCGGAGCGCGAAGACACGATCCTGATGCAGAACCCCTTCCAAACATGAGGCTGGAACGTGAATCAGGATGAAAAACGAAGCAGTCGAGCGTAAGTTCACCCGATGACCGACTATCACCCGCTTATCGTCCGGGCCGTGGAAGGACTCGACAAGAGCACCGGCGAAGCGCGCCGGGCGCTCTACGAGCGCGCCCGCACCGCGCTGGTCACGCAATTGCGCTCGGTCGAACCGGCGCTTTCCGAATCGGAAATTACCAAGGAGCGGCTGGCGCTGGAGGAGGCGATCCGCAAGGTGGAGGCGGAGGCCGCACGCAAGTCGCGAACTGAACCGCGCACCGAAGCGCGCGCGGCGGCTTCCCCGCCGCCGCGGCGCGAGCGCAACGATACGCCCGCCGACAGGCCGGTGCGCAGCGCGCGCGAGGGGCGAAAGGCCGAACCGCCGCTGGTGAAGCCCGATGCCGAACCTGCCGCAGAGACCGAGGCGCCGCGCCCGGCCGCGCCACCCAGCGCGCGCGACCGGCTCCTCAGCGGGCGAACGACGACCCTGACCGAGGGCGGTATCAAAGGCTTCCGCAACGTCGTGAACGAGGTCCAGGATCTCGGCACGGCAACGGCGAAGGCCGCGCCGACGGCACGCGATGCGCGCGATCAGTACGGCGCCGGATCCCCGCAGCAATTCCCGGCGGAAGACTCGCCCGGGCCGTCGCCACGCGGCCGCGAGTCGCAGTTCGACACCGCATGGGATTCCGGCATTCACGATGCCTACCCGCGCGGCCTCGAGCCATCCTACGAGCTGGACGACGAACAGCCGCAGATGCCGCAGCCCGCGACGCGCCCGCTGCCGCCGCGCGCCGCGGCGGAAGAGGAATATGAAAACAGGCGCCCGGCGCGCTCGTATCGCGGCCTGGTCAAGCCGATCCTGGCGTTGATCGTGTTCCTCGCCGTGGCCGCGACGATCGTCTGGGCGTGGCCGAAATTCACCGGCCTTTATCAGTATGTCAGCCATATCGGCGCGCGCCAGCCGAGCCAGACCAAGACCGAAACGCCGGCCTCGCAGCCGAAATTCCCCGGACGGGTTCCCCAGGAGCAGGCCCAAAACCAGCCCGCCGGCACCGGCGCACCGGCGACCCAGCCCGCGCCCGCTGTGGCGCAGCGCGTCGTCCTCTACGAGGAGGATCCGAACGATCCGCAGGGCCGGCGCTTTGTCGGCTCGGCGATCTGGCGCACCGAAACGGTCTCGCCTGGCGCCGGCCTCGCGCCGGAGCTCGCGGTGCGCGCGGATTTGGAGATCCCCGAACGGCGCATGACCGTGACCTGGTCGCTTCGCCGCAATACCGATCAGGCCTTGCCGGCAAGCCATACAATCGAGATCATGTTCAATCTGCCGGCCGATTTTCCCGGCGGCGGCATCTCCAATGTGCCGGGAATCCTGATGAAGCAATCGGAGCAGGCGCGCGGCACCCCGCTTGCCGGTCTCGCCGTCAAAGTGACCAACAACTTTTTCCTGGTCGGGCTTTCCGCGGTCGCGACCGACATGCAGCGCAACATCCAGCTCCTTAAGGAGCGGCCCTGGTTCGATATTCCCGTCGTGTACACCAATGGCGGCCGCGCTATTCTGGCGATGGAAAAGGGCCCGCCGGGCGAGCGTGCCTTTAACGACGCCTTCGCGGCCTGGGACAAGAAATAACCGGCCTGGCACCGGCCTTGGCGTTCCGCCGTCCCGTCGCGACTTGAAGTCTGCTTGGGGCGAAGTTCTTGCGGGGTGAAATTCTTGGGGGTGAAGTTCTTGGGGGTAGAGTCGATGGCAACAGGCGGGAAGACGAGCTCAGCCGGCGCGAGAATGCGCAAAGCCTCGCCCCACGCCTTCATCGCTTCGGCCTTGCGCACGCTCGAGACCGAACGCGACGGCCTCGGCGCGCTCGCGACCGCAATGTGCGACGGGCTCGGGCAAAACTTCGTCACCGCCGTCGAGGCAATCCGCGCCGCGCGCGGCCGGGTGATCGTCACTGGCGTCGGCAAGTCGGGCCACGTCGGGCGCAAGATCGCAGCGACGCTCGCCTCGACCGGCACGCCGGCGTTCTTCGTGCATGCCGGCGACGCCAGCCACGGCGACCTCGGCATGATCACCTCGGACGACGTGATGATGGTCCTGTCCTGGTCAGGCGAGACCGAGGAGCTCAGAGACCTGATCAACTATTCGCGCCGGTTCCGCATTACGCTCGTTGCCGTCACCGTCAACGCCGACAGCACGCTCGGTAAAGCCGCCGACATCGTGCTTGTCCTGCCGCCGGCGCGCGAAGCCTGCCCGCACAATCTGGCGCCCACCACGTCATCGCTGATGCAGCTTGCGCTCGGCGATGCACTGGCGATCGCGCTCCTGGAAAGCCGGGGCTTCACTGCGGTCGATTTTGGCGTGTTTCATCCCCGCGGCAAGCTCGGCGCGGCGCTCAAATTCGTCCGCGATGTGATGCATCCCGGCACCGCGGTGCCGCTGATCGGGCGCGGGGCGCCGATGTCGGAGGCGATCGTCGAAATGTCGGCCAAGGGCTTCG